>NZ_JAPEPX010000003.1 GCF_026339935.1 Streptomyces sp. NBC_01551 | reverse complement strand
TGGCGAAGAAGGCCGAGCCTCCGATGAAGGCCAGCGCGACTGCGGTGGCGGCCGCGATGCTCGCCTCGCTGCTTGAGCCGGTCGTGGCGAGGTTCTGCGAGGCCACCTTCGGCTGCCGGTCGGTGGCGGCGCTCACGGGGGCGAAGTTGACGCTCTTGGCGGTGTGGCCGGGGCGGAACTGACCCAGAGCGTCGTCGAGGCCACCGGGCAGGAAGTCGGCCCACGGGGGCTTGCCCTGGTCGTGGCCGGGCTTGCCGTGGTCGTCGGGGCCGTCGTGACCGTGGCCGGGCTTGCCGTGGTCGTCGTCGCGACCGTGGTCCTCGTCGCGACCGTGCTCGCCCTCGTGGCCCTCGTCGTCCTCGTCGTGACCGTGGTCGTGGTCGCCCGAGTCACCCTTCTCGCCCTTGTCACCGCGAGGCCCCTTGGGTCCTGCCGGTCCTGCGGGTCCTGCGGGTCCTGCGGGTCCTGCGGGTCCTGCGGGTCCGGCGGGTCCAGCAGGTCCCGCGGGTCCTACGGGTCCGGCAGAACCGGTGGGTCCGGCGGGGCCGGGAGCCCCGTCGGGGCCGGGTGCACCGGGTGCACCGGGTGCACCGGGTGCGCCGGGGCTGCCGGACGGGCCGGGGGAACCGGGTGCACCAGGGGCGCCGGGGCTACCGTCAGGACCGGGTGCACCGGGTGCACCGGGGCTGCCGGACGGGCCGGGGGAACCGGGTGCACCAGGGGCGCCGGGGCTACCGGACGGGCCAGGCGCGCCGGGGCTGCCGGACGGGCCAGGGGAGCCCGTCGGGCCGGGGGGGCCGGGCTCACCCGTCGGGCCGGGAGAGCCGGTGGGGCCGGGCGAGCCCGTCGGTCCGGGAGGTCCGGGCGGGCCGGGCGGGCCGGCGGCGCAGGTCGGCACCGTAATGGTGTTGTTGTCCATCGTGACCGCGGCCACACGCGCCAGGGCGCGGCCTTCGATCACGGCGCTGTTGTTCAGCGTGATGGACTGCATGGCCAGGATGGTGCCCTTGAACTGGGTGCTCGTGCCGAGGGTGGCGGCGCTGCCCACCTGCCAGAACACGTTGCAGGCATTGGCTCCGTTGATGAAGGCCACGGAACTCGACGAAGCCGTGGTCAGGGTCGAGGGGATCCGGAAGATGAAGACGGAGTTGGGGTCGTTCTGGCCGTCGAGGGTGACCGTCCCGGTGAGTTGCAGGGAGTCCGGGGACGCCGGGGCCGTGTAGACGCCGGGCGCCAGCGTCAGTCCGCCGATCTCGTCCGAAGCGAGAATGGTCCCGGGCCCCCGGCCTGCCGCGTCGTCGTAGGCGACGACGAGGTCGGACTTCGCCTGAGCGGCGGCGGCGTTGGGGGCCACGCGCGTCACTCCGTTGACGATGCCGGGCGGGAAGCCGGTCACCGACGTGCCCGGATAGAGGCCCAGGTCGCCGTTGATGACGGTGGGGTTCGTGTTGGTGACCGTCGAACCGGCCAGGACCCCGTAACTGGCGGTGGTCCCCAGCAACACGGGGGCTTCTGCGGCGTGGGCGAGGGTCGGGACCAGGGCGGCCGACGCCAGGAGCGTTGCGGGGAGGAGGGCAAAGGCTCCCCGTTTGAGCAGACTGCGTTGAGGGCTCGTGTCGGGTGGAGCCGACCGGATGACATCCAATGCCATAGCAGGACCTCTCTTGTTGCTGGTCAGGGCCGCCGGCCCGCTGCCTGTGCCGACACGCGGGCTCACCCCGGCAGGAGCGCAGATGCTCCGTGCCAGAGGTGGTGATGGGTCGTCACGTGGGAGCATTTCCGCATATTACGTCGTAATAGACTGCAAATCGGGAAAATGGTCTGCATGAGTGACGTGGCGTCAGGGGGTACATACGTGGCAGGCGCCGAGCCGCATCCGCAGTTCGACCGGCGCGCCTGGCTCCTCGCCCACGACAAGATCGGCATCCCCACCGCCCTTCCTGCGGTCACGCCGCCCGTGGCCAGCCCCCGCGGCCGTACGCGCACCGTGCGTCTCGACGACCCGGTGCTGGTCCTGGCGGACGACGTGGAGCGGGAGGACCGGCTGTCCGGCTGCTCCACCGTCGAGGACGTCGAAGCGCTGGTCGAACTGGCGGCTGGGTAGGCCGGGGCATCGGTCCACAGGCTGACCGCACCCGGCACGGTGCCGCCGGCGGTGCTCGGCGAGGTGCGGGCGATCGGCCGGTTCCAGTGGGGGTCGGGCGGCCTGCGCGTGACGCCGGCCTGGCCCGCCCGCCTGCGCGGCACCGCAAGCGCGGGCTCGGCGGGGCCGGTCCGCCACGGCCTTCCCTACGCAGGCCCCGAGGAAGAGTGCGTGTGTGCGTGTGCAGGCAGCACGACTGCGGCGGCATCGTCCCCGTGTCCCGGTGCCCGGGACACGGCAGCGCTGCGCGCGATGGAGTGGCACCCCGGAGGCGGGATCCGTTACACGGACCTGCGTCTGGGCCGCCTGGGGGCGAGGTCCGAGTCCGCCACCGTAAGCAGTTCGAACTGAGGGACGCGCCGTGGGCCGACATGCCGCGCTTGGCGTAATGAGGCACTCAAGCGGGCTTCCGAGGCCACGTTGTGCGCAGGCGTGACCGGGGTGGGGGCAGGAAGGATCGGCGAAGCGGGCTATGGGCGAGGAGATCGAGGAGGACCGGTCGGAGGGTTTCGGTGAGCGGCTGCTGGGCCTGCTGCTGGACCGGGCGCGGCTGCTGCCGCCGCAGCTGATCGCCCCGCTCATCGCGGAGGAGGTGGGCAGGGTCGGAGGCCGTGATGTCTCCATCCTGCTCCAGGACTACGCGCAGGAGCTGCTGGTGCCGCTTCCGGGCAAAAAGCTGCACGCCGGCCAGCCTGAATCGGTGATCGACTCACCCGCGGGCCGGGCTTTTCTGCGCGGGGTGGTCGTCGAAGTGCCGCAAGCCCGCGGTGGCGTGCGGATGTATCTGCCGCTGCTGGACGGCGGCGACACGGTGGGCGTGATGGCCCTCACCCTGGACACCGTCGGCGACGACGACCGGCGGCTGCTGAGCCGGCTCTCATGCCTGGTGGCCGACCTGCTGGTCACCAAGAACGCCTACACCGACCAGTTCTTCCAGGCCCGGCGCCGGGAGCCGATGAGCGTGTCCGCAGAGATCCAGTGGGGCCTGCTGCCGCCGCTGTCGATGGCCGTGCCGCAGGTGGAGGTGGCCGGCATGCTGGAGCCCGCCTACCGCGTCGCCGGAGACAGCTTCGACTACGCCCTCAACGACAACATCCTGCACGCCGCCGTGATCGACGCGATGGGCCACGGCGTGGAAGCCGCCACCATGGCAACCGTGGCCATCGGCGCCTACCGGCACGCCCGCCGCGTGTTCATCAGCCTGGCCGAGAAGTACGCGTTCATGGACGATGCCATCTCCCGGCTGTTCGGCCCCGACCGGTTCGTCACAGCGCAGTTGATGCACATCAACGTCGCCACCGGTGCGATGGAGCTGGTCAACGCGGGCCACCCCGCACCGCTGCTGATCCGCGACGGGCACGTCGTGCGGCAGCTGGAGAGCGCGACGACGCTGCCCGTCGGTTTCGGCGGTGAGGAGCCCCGGATCAGAGAGCACACACTCCAGCAAGGCGACCGCGTGCTGTGCTATACCGACGGCATCATCGAGGAGCACGTCGCCGGCGGGGAGCTGTTCGGCGAAGAACGCCTCATCCGCTGCGTCAACCGCCTGGGGGAGGAACCCTCACAAGGACTGCGGGCGGACCTACGCCGGCTCTCCCACATGCTGAAGAGCGAACGGGGCGGGCACACCAGCGACGACGCCACCCTCTTCATGATCGAATGGCGCGGGGGCGCCGCCGACCACCTCGCGGTCCTTGGCTGAGCGCCCCGCGATGGAGTGCCATCCCGGATGCGGGAGCCGCTGCACGGGCTTGCTTCTGGACCGCCTGGTGGGAGCGGCAGAGTCCCGGCAGAAGGGGGGTAGGTCTGCGCGCCGGATGTTCGTCCTCGCTGTCACTAAGTCACAAGGGACAGATCTGGGGCCCTTTGAGGGCGGGAATACCGCACGCTTCGAATGACGCTCCCCGCCAGCTGGCGCCAGTTCGTGGACCGCGCAGCGGCGTGAGGCGTACGCGAACGACCAGGGCCAGCTGTCCTCCCTGGTGGCGGTAACGGCGCGGTCGAACCGGCAGAAGGCGGATCAGGATCCGGCGGAGTGGCTGCCGCCGGCGCCGGATGCGCTGTGCCGCTACGGTGCGGAATGGACTGCGACGAAGCTGCGCTGGGGCCTGGCGGTGGACGAGCTGGAGCGGGACCGGCTGCTGGATATCGCGGCGGGCTGCGGCGACACCGATGTGGAGTTCACCCCCGCTGCGTAACAAGGCGGCAGGGTCGAGGGCCGTCACCCGCCAGAGGCGGCGGCCCATTCGCATGCTCGAGAATCACCCGGAATCACACGTCTGAGTCCCAGCAAACCGCCCGCCTTCGCGTCCGGCGGCCGCCGAAGGCGGGCGGGAGACTGGATGGCGCCGAGTATCGAATTTCCCTTGGCGCCGGATACCGCCCTTCTCGGCCGCCCTCAGCATCACCCCGACGCTGTCTGCTCGCACTGCTGCGGGTGCATGCTCTTGGCGGCGTGGCCGCTGGGGAAGGGAAGCAGATGCGGGTTCGGGCAAGGGGGAGACGGCAGCGCCGTCCCGGTTTGTATGGGCTGCGGTACTCGGCGTCAGATCGCCGGGTCCTAGACGCCGTTGAAGAGCGCGAGTTCCAGCAGGTCGCAGGGCCCGACTCGGGCCACCCGATGCGGGACGAGAGGACTCGACCAACGGGTCGCGCGCCTCAGGTCCGCTGCCGGCCCGGGTAAAGAAGGACCCGGCCGCCGCCCCTGCCGTGATCACCCACCTGCACGAGGCCCCTTACCCATCCCTGAACGGGTGACGAACCCTCAGCTCTGTCGGCCTGCCCCGTGGAGCAGACGTGGACATCGCCTCCGTGCCTCCCGCACGCTCCACGATGAGATCATCGGACTTGAACTGAACGTGCACGGAGGGGCAGAGCGTGAGCCAGGGGCGAGTGACGTACGAAGTGATGACCAAGGTGTCCCCGCCTGCGGTCGTCATGAGCGGTCAGGACGAGCAGGTGTCCGGAGCGGTCCGGCTCTACCGTGATGTCAACGCCCCCACGCTGGACCGACGCCGCTCCGTTCGAGCCTTCCACATCGTTCCGGACGGCCAGGCGCCGGCCGCCCGCGTATTCACCGAGCAGGCCCTGGGGTCGCGCCTGAGCGGCCGCCCCGCCGTCTACCGTGTCGAGGACCCGCTCGGCGTGCCGCTTGGGCGGATCACACTGCGGCGCCGCCGTTGGCTTGGCTTTGGCCGGATGCTGTGGACTGTGGAGCCGTCGGCGGGTCCCGTGCTCCGCGGCTACCGAGGCCGTCTCGTGTGGTGGGCGTTGTGGTGGCCCCTCGGCCTTCCCGTCAGCCTGCTGTGCCTGGTCTTTTCCATCCTGGGCGAGGGTGACGGCGGGTTCGGCTCACCCCGGCGCATCATATGGCGCGACGGCTCAGGCCGGGCCCACCTCGTCTTCCGCGGTATGGAGGCTGAAGACTTCCAGGTACTCGTTCCTGGCTGGGACTCCCGCCTGATCACCGGCCTCGTGGCTCTTCACCAGGCGTTCGAGCCATCGGAGGAAGCGGGAGCCGCAGGCTGGTACGGACGCTGAGCTTGACGTTCATGGTCGGCTGGCCTGGTGTTCCTTGATCGACTCGGCGCGTTTGACCGTCTTGCCGACGTCGTGGCGCTTGGCGCGGTGCTTGTTCTTCGAGCCGGGAGGGCGTCCCGGGCCTGGCCGGGACGGTTTCGGTGCGGCCGTCGGACAGGCTGCCGTCGCGCGGACGTTGCGAATCGTTCCCAGGGGCGACGCAGGTCCTCGGCAAGGGGCCGGGCGAGGCGGAGCTGGGTGTGGGCGGCGATGATGAGCCAGGTCCACAGGTCGGCGGTGTCCGCGTGGCGGACCCTCGGGGACGTCCAGCCGAGTGTCTGCTTCATCAGCCGAAAGGTGTGCTCGAGATCGAACCTGCGAAGGAACGACTGCCACCAGCGGTCCACGTCCGTCGGCATGGCGGCGGTCGCCGAGCACCACAGCCAGACTGGCTGCGGGTCGCGGTCGCCCGGCAGGCGCTCGACCTTCAGTCGCACCAACGTGCCGTGCAGAACGGGCAGTTCCTCTTCGGCGTGTTCCAGTCAGGGTCCGCGGTGGGTGAGTCTGGGGTGCATCCGGTCCCAGGCCATCGCCTCCGCCTTGCCGTAGCGGGTGGTGTCCGTAGCGGTGGTGACGTCGGGTTGTGTCAACTGTCGGGCTTGGCGAAGGTGAGGACGCCGCCGTGCCGGCGGGGACGGCCGCCCTTCGGGCCGCAACGTGGGGGCCTGCGTCGCGGAGCATGACGCGGTCCGAGCGCAGGCGTCCGACCAGCACGACGGGCAGGTCCGTCAGCGCGCGGGCGAGGTAGGCGACGTCGTAGCCGGCATCCATCATGATCAGGATCTCGGGGTCGCCCGGCTGCCAGTGCCCGGCCTGCGTCAACGCTCGACGACGTCGCGTAGTTGGGCGGCCGTGATGGCGGTCGCATCGTCCGCGGGGCCCAGGCGCACGGCGCCCCGCTCGATAGCAGTCCCCGCCCTTGGCCGCGGTTCGAGTGCCGTGAGTGCGGTGGGGCCTGTCCACGGACAGTGGGACATTCGGGTGAGCGGACAGCTCAGGTCCTTTGCTGGCGGACAGTTGATCTCCCTGTCCGGTATGACAATTCACCGCGCGTGCGGCTCAACGTTTGGGTAGCTGGCGTGGGGGTATCGGGCGGACGACGCCTGGCAGGAGGTTGAGAAGCAGGTTGTCACGGTGCCCGCTTCTTCATCCATGACGTGTCCTCGCCGGTGTGCCCGAGAGATCCCGCCTCCCAAGCCCGCGCATCGCGGCGAGCATCCCGTACATCGCGCCACATGGCTGTTCCATCGCGGATGCGACTCCTGCGTCGTCGTGCTCTCCAGTCGATCCAGGAGGCGAGCGCGAGAATCAATATGAGAGGCACCAGGAAGATCCACATGACCTAAATGGTGCCGTGGCTCAGCAACGCTGGCCAGGTGCAGACCGGGAGACAACGCGGGAACTCGATTGCCGTGACGGGACCTTGACGTGCCCAGTCGGGAGCCTCCTGCGCCTTTCCGGTTCAGATGCAGGCTTGAGGGAGCTTCCTCACGGCTGGCGGTCGATCCCTCACGACGGCGCCAGCGGGACGACGCCCTGGCCGGTGGTGGCCTGGGTCAGCCGCAGGCTGGAGCCTTCGGTGAGGACGATGTGTGCGGGGTGCAGGAGCCGGTCGACGGCGGCCGTGACCAGTGTCTTGGGCATGATCGAGTCGAAGCCTGAGGGGTGCAGGTTCGAGGTGACGATCACGGACCGGCGTTCGTAGGCGGCGTCGATGACGCGGTAGAACGCCTCGGCGGCGGCCTGCCCGGACGGCAGCATGCCGATGTCGTCGATGACGATGAGGTCGCACCGGTTGATCTTCGCGACGGCGTTGGAGACGGTGTTGTCGACGGTCGCCCGCCCCAGGTGGGCCGTGAGCAATTCGAGGGTGAGCGTTTTCTGCCTCTTATAGGACCTGTGCGACGGTTCGGCGCCCGATATCGTCCCGGATTCGGCTGGGGCGTATGAGTATCCGCACTCATGCCGTCGGGTGGTAGACGGGCAAGGATGTGCGGGTCCCTGACCTCGATTCACCGGAGGCCTTCGATGCGTTCGACGCACCTGGCTCGTGTGGTGCCCGCGTATCCGTACGGTCCGCCGGCGCCCCGGCGGCGTCGCCCGTACGGCGGGTGGTACGCCGTACCGGCCGTCATGACGTTCGGTGCGCTGCTGTTGTCTCTCTACGGTGTCCTGTGGGGCCTGGCTGCGAGGGCGGGCAAGCACATCGTGTGTGACTCGACCACGAGCTGCGCGGCGTCCCCGTACGAGGCGGACTACACCGCTCCCGGGTGGCCTGGCTGGACGTTCGTCACAGCCGGGGCGCTGTTCGCCCTGGCGCTGCTGGTGTGCGCGGGACTGTTCGCGGCCCGCCGCAGCAGGCTCTCGCGGGTGACGGCGTGAATGACAACGCTGGGAAGGAGGAGACCAGACCGCCCGTCAACCGACGGGCACGGCTCAGCACATACTTCGCCCTGGGCGGCGTCGCACTCCTGATGAGCTTCCTGACCCTCTACGGCTGGGTGTTTCCGCAGCTCACCTTGACCGGGGCGGTGGTGTGCGCGCTGTTCGCCGTGGTCGCCGGCCACGTCGGTCGCCTGCGTCGGCGACGGGACGGCCGGGGCATGGCGCTGCTGGGCATCGTCAGCGGCTGGCTCGTGCTCCTCACCTGCGCGACGCTCACCACCGTCGTCCTCGTCGTCTTCGGCGGGCTCGCGGCCCTGATGGACCGGCCCTAGCGGTGTGACCGGGGTCGGGGTACCGGCCGCACGATGCTCGGCCAGCGGTCGCGTGCCAGGAGGGTGAAGGCCTCGATGAGGGCGCTGACGGTGACCACGCCGGTGGCCTGCCACCGCGCTAGAGGTCCGGGAGCTGGAAGAGCCGACTCAGGAACCGGCCCGGCCACGAGTAGAGCGCGCCACAGAACGTCAGGTTCCTGCTGCAGGCGGCCTCCAGCAGGATCGCAAGGCCGATGTCCATGCCGTCCGCCTGACCCTGCCAGGTGCCCGTGATCCGGCGCGGGACGTGCCACTGCGAGCGGGTCACCGTCACGGCGGCGCCGTCACGTCGAAGCTCGTGCCTCAGCCGCCCGCCCACGGACAGGTACCGGTACGACCGTCCGGCAACCTCGATCCGCAGGGCGCGGCCGTGCGGGCTCACGGCCAGGCTCCGTCGCTTCACCTTGGCATTCCAGCCATCGGCGTGCAGGTCCATGTCGGCCAAGCGCGGCCGGCCGCGGAAGGCGTTGCCTCGGAAGATCATGGACGGAGGCGGCACCGCTCTCCACTGCGCCCTGAACCTCGAACTCTTCCAGCCCTGGCCCGCGCTCTCCCACCTCGTGGACGAGTACCCGATGGTGATCGCGATCGCCAGCTACCTGACGGTGCTCCTGCAGGTCGCCTTCCCGTTCGTGCTCTTCGGCAGGCTCAAGTACCCCGTCCTGACGGTACTGCTGGGCATGCACATCGGCATCGCAGTGCTCCTGGGACTGCCTCTCTTCTCCGGGGCGATGATCATCGCGGACGCCGTGTTCCTTCCCGACCGCTTCTACGCCTTCCTGCCTCGCCTGTGGCGACACGCAGCACGGCGCACAGGGGTGTGGCGGCCGAGCGGCGGGATCCGCATCGGTACCTCCGCAGGGCAGGCCCAGCGAACCCAGCCCGAAGCATCGAGCCACTCCGGCAGGGCAGCAGGGCACTGCGCTTGCGTCCTCGATCTTGGGGACTCGGAAACCCGGCTGAGAGCACTGATCGGCTACCCGCGTCCCAGGGGCCTCCCCCTGAGTGGTGGACACGCTGATACTGGATCTGCTTGATCCGGAGGAAGCGAGAAGACCGCCGATGGCGATGAAGGACTATTCGGACGAGTTCAAGGCCGATGCCGTGGCCTTGTACGAGTCCACACCCGGGGGCGACCTACAAGGGCATCGCCGCTGACCTGGGTGTCAACCGGGCGACCCTGCGTGAGTGGGTACTGCGGGACCGCGAACGCCGTGGCGTCGCTGTTGCCCCGTCTGCGGGTGGGACGCCGGCGGCCCGGGCCGGACAGGCGGCATCGTCCGTCGGGCCGGACGAGCGGATCCGGCGGCTGGAGGCTCGGGTGGCCGAGCTTGAGGCGAGTGAGCGCAAGCTCGCCACCGAGCGGGACATACTCCGCAAGGCGGCGAAGTATTTCGCCGGAGAGACGAACTGGTGAGGAGCCGCTTTCAGTTCGTTGACGACCACCGGAACACCTACGAGGTGAAGCGGCTCTGCCAAGTCCTGGACGTGAACCGGTCCAGCTACTACAAGTGGCTGAACAGCGCGGATGCCCGGGCTGCCCGGCAGCGGGAGGACCGGATCCTGGCCGAGGAGATCCGCGAGGTCCATGGCGAGTCCGGCGGCGCCTACGGCTCCCCGCGAGTGGCCGCCGAGCTCCGTGAGAAGGGGTGGCGGGTCAACGAGATGCGGGTTGCCCGGGTGATGCGAACGTTCCGCATCACCGGTATCCGCCTGCGCAGACGCGTCCGCACCACCGTCCCCGATCCGGCCGCCTCACCGGTTCCGGACCTGTTCCAGCGGGACTTCACCGCCACTGAGCCCGGGCGGAAGTACATGGGCGACATCACGTATCTCCCTCTTGCAGGTGGGGAGTTCCTCTATCTCGCGACCGTACTGGACTGCTTCAGCCGCAAAGTCGTCGGCTGGTCCATTGCCGACCACATGCGCACCAGTCTGGTCGCCGACGCACTACGGATGGCAGCCGCGACCCGCGGCCGCCTGGACGGCGCCGTGTTCCACTCCGACCACGGGGCGCAATACGGATCCCGGGTCTTCGCCGGCCTCTGCGATCAAGCCGGGGTCACCCGGTCGATGGGCGCGGTCGGCACCAGCGCCGACAACGCGGCCAGCGAAAGCTTCCACGCGTCCCTGAAACGCGAGACCCTCCAGGGAGCCCGCGACTACGGCGACGCCGGCACCTGTCGCAGGACCGTCTTCGCCTGGCTGACCCGCTACAACACCCGCCGCCGGTACTCCGCCAACGGCCACCTCAGCCCCAACGAATACGAACGCCGACACCACAACGCTAAACTCACGCTCGCCGCGTGATCAATACCCGCGTGCCCGCCTTCACGGGGGAAGGCCCCCAGGCCTCACGTGCGTGAGGGGATTCAGCCGTGCTCTTCCTCCTCGGACTCCAAGTGCAGGATTCCCTCGTGGGTGAGGGTGACCATCGCGGGAGTGTTGCCGGGTTCCCAGTCGACGGTGATCAGTCCTTCGCCCGCCAGGTAGGTGCAGGCGGCGGCGAGGTCCTGTTCTGGTACGTGGAGGTCGCGCCGCAGCTGTGCTCCGGTGATATCGAGGAGGCGGTTGCCTTCGACGGCTTCGTACAGGACCCGGAGCACCTTGTCGCGGTAGGTCTTGCGTTCGCGCAGTGTGGCCGTGACCGCGTCTTTCGTGTGTGGGGCGGGGTGGGCTCCGGGGCCGGTCGGGGCTTCTCAGATCTCGTCGGTACCGGCCGGGGTCCTACGCGGAGGTGGGTGTTGCCGTCGTGGGCGGGTGAGGAGGCCTGCGGAGCGGGGCGCCGAGGCGTCCCGCCCGCTGCCCCCGGTCGGAGGAAGGTCTGTTCCTCACTGGTCGGCACCCGGGTGGTGGGCTCGACGACCGGTGTCGTCCGGCAGGCCGGGGGGCCTCGGCCGGGGGTCGCTGAAGCGGTAGGCCTCGATCCGTGCGTCGTGCTGGGCGTTCAGCAGGTGGATCCAGCGCATTCCGATGCCGATCATGAGGATGATCACTGCGATGAGGACGATGGTCTCCACGGAGCTCACCTCCAGCCGTTTCCGGGCAGCGGCAGGGCGGACCGGCCCATCGGCTCCCCGAAGGGGGACATGCAGGCCCCGCCTTCGCCCTCCCAGATGTCTTCCCGGCGGCGGGCGTCGCCGATGCTGCGCCCGATGACGGTCTCGTTGGCCATCAGAACGCCTGCGGCCAGGACGCTGCCCGGGATCGCGGCGGCGGCCATCAGCCGGGCCGCTGCCGCGGGCTCGGTCTCGGGCGGGATCACCAGGAGGTCCCATCGGCCGACGGTGTAGGAGAGCAGGATCAGCTTGTCGGGGTCCTGTTCGGTGAACCAGCCCACGTGCAGCATGCGTCCGGCCATGGGAACCGTGTGCGGTACGGCAGGCCAGCGGCTGGGGTTCACGCTGACGCGCGTGATGCGCCCCCAGGGCTCGTCGAGTGCGGCGGCCAAGGCCGGGAGCTCGGATGCGAGGTCACGGGAGCGGGGCCACCAGGCACCGTCCAGCAGGCCGGCAAGGTTGGTCTTCGGGGTGAGGGACAAGCGGGCCGGGAGCTCTGCGGCGAGGTCGCGGGGCGCGGTCCGGTCGAAGATGGTGGTCATGATGCGGACCTGCCCCCGGACTGCCCGTCGGCAGCCCGGTTTTTAGGCGATCGCCGGAAACGACACCCGCGTGAAAGCCGGTGCGCGAAGTACTTCCGGTGCTTTCACTGTACGCCTGTTCGCAGGACTCTGACGGGTCTGACCAGGTATTTTCCGGCAGAGGCGCTGTGGAGAGCGGCGGTGCGGACGGCGGGAGTACCGTGAAACGACGGCAGGCTAGCGTACGTCGCAGGTCGGGCACCCGACCTGCGACGAGGCCCGGCCGCACCCCGTTGACAGGCGGATCCACATGGCTGACTCCGACATTCCTCACAGGCCATCACTGCTCCTGCCGGATGCGATCCACCAGGCGGTCAAACCTGGCACGGCGCTGCTTCGGCTGGAGACCACGCAGTCCCGGGAGGGGCTCCTGGACGGCGCGTGGTGGCCCCGCACCCGCAACATCGAGACCGAACTGCCTGCGCTGATCAGCGTGTTGACCGGGCATCTCGGGCCGATCACCCGCGTGGGCGTGGACGCTTCCGCCTGGAACGGCCTCCCGACCCGTCTGGTCATCGACGACCAGGTCGTGCACCTCGACTCCGACCCGGTCGGCGACGACACCGTCCTCATCACCCGCGGCCACAACGACCACTTCGTCCTGCTGGTGGTTCCCCCCGACACCACCGCCGACGCCGCCCGCGAAGCGATGGCCCGCGCCGTCCGCGCCGACAACATCACCGAGGCCGCCCAGCTCGTCATCGCCACCACACCCGAACCTGAATAGGAGCAGGTCGTTGACCTGGGAGTTCACTGAAGAGTGAATGGCCAGACCGGCCGGGCACTCCATACGCCTGGCCGACGGACGTCACGTCCCCGACCACAGCCAGTAAGCACGCACGAGAGAGGGTTGACGTCGGGGCGTTCAGTCGAGAACCGCGAGGTGGTCGGCGGCGCCTCCGCGCCATTCGATCATGAAGAGGGTGGCGTCGTCGCTGGTGTGTCCGCCTCGTTCGCTCTTCAGCGTGTGGGAGAGCCTGCGCAGGTCTGCCCGCATCCCCTCCGACGGGTTTTCCCCGAGGCGGTTGACGCAGCGGATGAGGCGTTCCTCGCCGAACAGTTCCCCGCCGGTGACGTGTTCTTCGATGATGCCGTCGGTGTAGCAGAGCACGCGGTCGCCGGGCTGGAGTGTGTGCTCTCTGATGCGGGGTTCCTCGCCGCCGAAGCCGACGGGCAGGGTTGTTGCGCTGTCCAGCTGCCGCAGGACCCTGCCGTCGCGGATCAGGAGCGGCGCGGGGTGGCCCGCGTTGACCAGCTCCAGCTCGCCGGTGGTGATGTTCAGGTGCATCAGCTGGGCGGTGACGAAGTGGTCGGGACCGAACTGCCGGGAGATGGCGTCGTCCATGTACGTGTACTTCTCGGCCAGGCTAACGAAGACGCGCCGGGCATTCCGGTAGGCGCCGATCGCCACCGTCGCCATCACGGCGGCGTTCAGGCCGTGGCCCATCGCGTCGATCACAGCCACGTGCAGGATGTTGTCGTTGAGGGCGTAGTCGAAGCTGTCACCGGCGACGCGGTAGGCGGGCTCCAGCATTCCGGCCACCGCGACCTGCGGCACGGTCATCGTCAGCGGCGGCAACAGGCCCCACTGGATCTCCGCCGACACGCTCATCGGCTCCCGGCGCCGAGCCAGGAGAACTGGTCGGTATAGGCGCTCTCGGTGACCAGCAGGTCGGCGACGCGGCCACGCCGGCCGTATCTGGCCCCGGCGGCCGTACGCACGCCGTCGCCGTGCTGCACCTCGCGGACGACGCGCAGGGGACGGACCGCCTGTCCGGCTGGGCCAAGGAGGACGACGCCGATGCGCTGGCCGAACTGGGGGACGGGCCGGTGGAGGTGAGTGTGAAGCGGCTGACCGTCGCCGGGTCCGCGCCGCTGGTGGTGCTCGGGGGGAGGCGGGATCGGTTGCGCTGCCCTGCTCCTGGGCCGCCTGGTCTAGCGGCAGCCATGGGTTGAGCGCCGGCGGCTGTACCCGCTGGGCCCCGAGGCGTGCGCGGGGGCAGTGACCTTGCGGCAGCGCGGTCCGTTGGGGAGGGCACGACGGGGGTGTCAGGCGCCTCGGCGGCTGCCGGGCGGGGAGAGTCTGCAGGGTCGGCCGGTCTTGGTTGGGCCACGGCCGGTCCGGCAGGCATCGATCCCCGGGCCCGGGAGACGGTTGAGCACATCGTGCGGGCGGTCCGTGACGGCGACGAGGCCCGCATCCGCACGCTGCTGGCCGACTTTGCGGCCGTGGCGGACATGGCGGCCTTGCTGTACCTGCGCGAGCGCTTGTGCCCGCCGCTGCCGCGGCACTGACGTCGGTCCCGCCACCGGACGGGGTGGCGGGACCGACACACGGATACCGACCCGGGCTGCTCTGCCTGGTGTCACACAGGCGGGGTGGGGCACCGGGCAGGGTCCGGTTAGTGTCGCTGCAGCCCGTGCCGATATGGCCTGCGCGGGTCAGGCCCGGTGCCCACCCGTTGGGGGCAGTACCGCCGGGCCGACCCATCCCCTTTGTCCTCTGGTTGCGGTAGTGGCGTCACGGTGTGACGTCTCCTGTACGGGATTGGCGTCGGCGCCAGGCTCGTGTCCTGCACCGGGGCGAGCAGTACTGGCTGTCCGAGCGTTTCCGTCGGCCGAACGGTGCCGCGCTGGGGTACCAGGTGGAACGGCACTCCGGGCACGCGGACTGGGGCCAGGGATGGCGGCGTCCCTCCGCCAGGGCTTGTAGGGCCTCGCCGCCGGCGTCGAGTGCCGCACGGCGGGCCCGCCACTGCCGCCAGGCCCTCGTGCGGCAGGACGCCGAGCAGTACCGGCGTGATTTTCTCGACTCCGGCGGAAGCTGGTTGCCGCACTGAGAACACCGTCGAATGATCTTCCTGGCCACAACCCCAGGGTCCTCTCGTGCAGGCCGCTGGCCAAGGCGACCACCCTGAGCGTTCGAGACCAGCGTTTCCGTAGCTTCGTGTACTCCTGCCCAGGCTGACGCCGTGTTGTAGTGCCGGGCACTCGGCGGGGACGTCCGCGCCCGGGAACGCGAGTGCGGTGGTCCTGGTCAGGTTTCGATGGAGGCGACCGTGACCGGCGGGGTCGGGGTGGCGGTCGACGCTGGTGATAGCCCCGCTGCGGGAGGGCCGGGGCGTGGGTGGAACTATCGCGGTATGAACGAATCGGCAGCAGTGCCTGGGGACATCGGTGAGGAGTTCCTCGCGCTGGTGGAGGCGGGGCATCGCACCGGCAGGTCCAAGCTGTTCGGCTATGTACCGGGTCTGTGCATCGTCCCGATGTCGCGTTTGCTTCAGCTGGCGGGACATCACCGGGCTTCTCCTCGTGCGGTGGCCGATGTGGAGTCCAGGCTCGCCGCCGTGGAGGAGCTCGGTCACTTTCCGGCCCGGCTGCCGTCCCTCGGGCGGGCGGATGTCTGTCTGTACCGTCGTGACTTCCCGCTCGGCCAGGTCATCGAGGCCGTTCTCCGGGCTCCGGAGGCCGTGAACGCAGACACCGCCGTCGACCTGAGCATCCTTGCTGCGAGCGTCCCACAGCCGGGCGGCATCATGGCGCTGGGCATGAGCAGTTACTGAGGCCCTGCCTGACTGCGCGGGGACCACCGGCGCTCACATCCAGGGCCTGGGGCTTTGGCGTCTCCATGGACCCGGGGACGCAGTGTCCGCGGGTATGGGCAGCGCGCCACCCGCCCTGGCCCGAATACGATCGTGATCATGGATGAGATAAACACCTATAGCCATGGCCCTGATGATGTGAAGTTGGTTCAGGAGGCGGCCGCGGTCGCTGTTTCCTGGGTACTCGGGGGAGAGCTGACGCGCCAGCAGTCATCGCTGTTGGAGGTGGGCTACCACATGAGCCACCACGACGGGGCAAGGATGTGGGTCATGGGCTGGGAGAGGGCTCTGCGTGGCGTCCTTGACGGTGCCACCGACAGCGAGGAGAACCGCAGGCTTGTAGCTGCGGCGAAGGCGACGGCGCTGCGGGAGATGCAGCTTCATCTGCATCACGTGGTCGAGATGGATTGGTTCGGACGCAGCGACGACTGGCCGGGTTACCACGAAGTCCTGCGCCGGATCATCGTTGCCGGCGGACCGGAAACCCGGGAGGCGACGGGTCCGGCCGCCGCCGCCTTGTAGGGCCGGATACTCGGCGGGGAGGTCCGCGGCTGGGAACGCGAGCGCGGTCGTCCTGGTCGGGCTTCGATGTGGGCGGCCACGGCCGGGCTCTGTCCCCATTTACTTACTGTGACTGTAGGGCAGGCCCTCCTGTGCTGAGCTGGCTCCGCCCGGCTCATGCACCGCCTTCAGCGGTCGCTCAAACTGCTGTATCCGCTGCCTGGTGAACAGCTCCTCCGGCATCGGCTCAGTGCTGAACACTCCGCCCATGCGGGAGAGATGCCCGTCTCACGGCTGTCAGTGGCCGGTCTTAGGGTGGCGTGCATGTCCCACATTGAGCAGAGTGACGGTGTTCCGGCCGCAATAGCCCCGGCCGGGGAGGGAATGGTGTTCCCTGCGGGTTCCGGGGGCATGCCTGGCGGGCAGGCGGGTGAGAGTTCCGGCGTGCAGTGGCGGACGGACTGGGACAGCAGGATCGAGGCTGTCTCGGGCAGTTGCTGGGTCAATGCGGTGGCGGGCACCGTCCTGGATGGCCGTGAGGTCGCCGTCGTCGGGACCGAGGACGCGACGGTGCGGATGCTGGACATGGCCACGGGCCTGCTGGTCGGCGAACCTCTCACCGGCCACGAAGACTCCGTACGGTGTCTGGCGACGGCGGTGCTGGACGGCCGTCCGGTCGCTGTCACCGGCAGCGAGGACGGTACGGCGCGTGTCTGGGACTTGGGTGCCCGCGAGCAGGTCGGGCAGATGCTCGAGCTCTACCGGGGCCCGGTGAACGCGGTTGCGGCAACGGTCTTGAACGGCCGTCCGGTGGTCGTCACCGCGGGCGATGATGGGACGGCGCGGCTGTGGGACCTGGCCACCTGTGAACAGATCGGCGACCATCTGGTCCGCTCCTGCGGTGATGTGTGGGCGGCGGCCACGGCGATGCACGGCGACCGCCCGATCGCCGTCACCAGCGAGGCCGAGGGTCCCCTGCAGGTCATCGACCTGGCCACGGGCCGGCCGCTCGGGGAGCTGACCGGTCATGACGGGCTGGTACAGGATGTGGCGACGACGGTGCTGGACGGCCGTGCGATCGCCGTCACTGGGGGTGCGGACGACACGATGCGGGTGTGGGACCTGGTCACCTGCGAACAGCTCTACAGCCGCCCCACCACTGAGCCGTTCTCGGTTTCGGCCGGACTGGTGGAGGGCCGTCCGGTGGCGGTCACCCGTGCCCCGTCTGTCTATGCCGACGGGCCGCGCTACGACATTTCGAGCCAGGTCCTGCGGGTGTGGGACCTGACCGGCCGGGAGCCGGCCGGACAGGTGGTGGACGGTCCGTGGTTCTCCGAAGCCCGGACCGTGACGCCGCGAGGCCGCCTGCTGGTCTCCTCCCGTGCGGGACTCGCCGCGCTCACCCACCACTGACAAGCCGGCCGCAACGGTCATCCGGACATCAGCAGTAGAAAGCCACGACATCGGCATCCGATCCGCCTCACGACCGCCTCGGAGACCCCAGCGCGGCCGCCACTACTCGGTGGCGGGCGGGCTGTCGTGTAGGCCCCGCCGCCCCGGCCCTCCGCTGGATCGTCATGGACGTCCAGCCAGACCATCCCGCCCCTACTCCCTACGCCACTCCCGTCCACCGACCTGACTGCCTCACTCCGGGAGCGCCGAGTACCGCCCGGCGATACGTCCCTCTGGGGTGCATGAGCGAGGGCGTAACTATCGCAACTATGATAGTTGGGGTAGGTTGGGGGGATGGAGCCGAAGACGTACACGACGATCGACCTCCGCAAGCAGATGGGCGAGATCCTCGACCGCACCCGGATCGCGGGGGAACCCGCCGCGATCACCCGCAAGGGCAAGACCCTGGCCTACCTCGTGCCGGCTGAGTGGTTCGAGCAGTACATGGCACAGCGTCCGTCGGCCCCCGGCGCCGACCAGAACGCCGCCTGAAAGGGCCGGACCGCAGCCAGACCAGGAGTCCCTTCTCATGACAGCGCAGCCCATCCACTTCGACGGCCCCGGCGGCGAGAAGCCCCGCCAGGTGCCGCCGATGCCCGAACGCACCCCACAGGCCCTGCGCCTGGCCATCCAGGAACACGCCCCGCATCTGCTGCCGGACTTCGAGGCCCACTGGCGCCGCGCGATCGGCGACGCCTTCAACCTCACCCCGGTACCGGCCTTCATGCGCCTGTGGTGGACCCAGTACGCCATCGCCCGCGACCCCGGACTGGAAGCCCACCTGCGCGACCTCGAAGCCGCCGCCGCGAAGTCCGAGGACCCCGAGGAGTCCGCCCGGCTCCTGGCCGAGTACAGCCGGCTGCGCCGCCAAGCGGCTGTTGTGGAGCCCGGTCGGTGACCGATGAGCTCCCACTCCCGCCCTGGAAGATGGACTGGACGGCAGAGGCGCTCCAGGAATTCGAGAGCATGCCCGAGGACGGCAAGCAGCTGGTCCTGTCAGCCCGCGCCGAGCTGATCACCACCCCGGATCCCTACTACCGGGGCATCGACGCGGATGCGTCGCTGCCGCACTGGATCACCGTCCGGCCCCTGGCCTCGACCAGTCCGGGAGGCCCGCACATCGCAGACCTCGCCGGTGGCCGCGGCTGGCTCATCTTCACCTTCATCCGCCGCCACGCCGACCCCCAGATCACCGTCACCGACGCGTTCTGGGCCTGACCGCGCACCCCGCCAGGGATGCCTCTGAAAGACGCTCAGTGCGCTGTTTGCCCCCCGCATGTCCGCGTGGGCGCGCCCACACCTCGGGGGCCGGTTCGCAGGCCGGCCGGATGCGTAGAACCGCGAGGTTCGCACCCCGGTGGCCAGGGCGCGGAACCCGTGGTGTGCCCGGTCGTTGAAGGGCCGGGTGCATGCCGTCCCGGGCACGCCCTGCCGTTCTCCTCGGCCTGCCCGGGGCGGAACCCCGGTCCTGGTGCCTGACGCCTTCCGTCCCCTGCTGCTGTCGTCGGGGGAACGATGTCACCGCGAGCGGTGGTGGCAGCCGTCAGGTGCCAGGACCAGTTTTCCGGGCCGTGCCTCGACCGGTGGGGGCGCCGGTTAGGGTCGTGGTCAGCCTGCGCCGATATGGCGTGCGTGGGTGAGGCCCGGTGCCCAGAGCGCTCTGGGGGCAGCAGTACCACCGGGCCGCCCAAACCTCACCAGCCGTTGAGCGGTTCGTGTCCCGACTCCGCCCCACGAAGGCCGGCGGAACGCGACAGGGAAAGCCGGCTCTTCACGCCCGTTGCACGGTCGTCGGGTCGGCGTGCCACTCACGCCCGCCGCGCTCCGGGGGGATGAACGCCACCACCTGCCGACGGCGGCCGCCGGGCGGGTCGGAGGGGTCCTCCCATGCGGGGTCGATGTCCCGCAGGATCCCGATCCTGCCGTACACGTCCTGGACGCGCTCCCCGATGTCCGTCCGGTCGATCACCTCGCACCCCCGGTCAGGCGTGGGGGTGGCGGCGGACGACCACGTTGCAGTCGGACACCCCGGACATATCCCCGGCCCGCCGGCACGCAGAACGGCGTCCCGCGGCGCCCGCGCACTCCGCAGCCCGGCGCGGGTTCGGGATCGCGCCGGGGGAGCGTCACGTGCACCGCTTCGCCCTGGCCTCCGCCTGGTGCTCCGGGCCTGATGTCGTACGTCATGCCGCTCACCGCTCCTCGACCGCCCGCCGGCGCCCTTCGACGTGCCCCCGCAGGCATACCGTCGGTGATCTGATGTCCCCTCACCAGGGGCATCGGTAGGGGCAAGATGAGGATATGGACCTCGGGGACTTGATCAGAGACCTGCGTACCGCGCGAGGATGGTCGCAGGGCAGGCTGTCCGATCAGATCAACGCCCGGTACGGGACAGCCCTGACCCGCGAGTACGTGTCCCGGTGGGAGCGCGGCGTGGTGACGCCGGGCGCCTACTACTTGCGGTGCCTGTCCGTGGTGCTGGACGTGCCGCTGGCCGTTCTGGAGGGTCAAGTGGACCGATGTGAGTTCCTCACCGACGCGGCCGGCGCCGCGATAGCTCCTGTGGTGGCCTCCGACCTCCTCAGCGCGGGGTTCGCCGCCCGCCTGACCGGCGGCCCCACCGTGGAGGCATGGGAGGCCAAGCTGGCCACGTACGGCACCGAGTACATGAGCCTGGGTGCCGCGGACATTCAGCGCCGCGTGAGCGCCGAGCTCGTCACCGTCCAGCAGCAGCTCGACGACCCCCGCCTGTGGTCCGTCGCCGCCCGCCTGATGACCCTCTACGCGAAGACGTTCCCCGGCTCGGACGGCGCGAAGGCGGTGCACTGGTACCGCATGGCCGCGAAGGCCGCCGACGCCTCCGAAGACGTCGACACCCGCGTCTGGGTCCGCGGCCGCGCCGCGATCGCCCTCGGCTACGAAGGCGCCGCCCTCCCGATCGCGGACGTGTTCGCCGACCAGGCCATCACCATCAGCGACCGCCCGTCCCTGGGCCTGCTGAACGCCGTCTTCGGCAAGGCCCACGCTGCTGCCCTCCGCGGCGACCACACCACCGCGAGACAGCTCCTCGCCCAGGGCCGGCGCATCTTCGACCGGGCCGGCTCCCACGAGCAGACCTCCGACTACGCCGTCCCCTGGTGGCGGGTCAACGTCTTCACCTCCCTGCTCGCTGCCCGCCTCGGCGACGAGACCACAGCCGTCGCCGCCCAGGACGCGGCCCGGGCGGAGCTCCCCGCGACCCTGCCCCGTTTCGCCACCCACCTGGAGATGCACCGCGGTCTGATGCTCGCTCGGTCCGGCGATACCGCCGCCGGCACCGTCCACGCCCGCGCCGCGCTGGACGCCCTCCCGCCGGAAAAGCACTCCCTGACCCTCCGCCTCCTCATGACGGAAGTCGAACAGTCCTAACGCGGGGACTGGCCGCCGATTCTCGGAGCTTCGGGCCTCAGGCTTAAGGGAGCCGACACGACGCTGCCTATGCGGTCGGGTGATCTTGCGCGGTCGCGTGACGGCACCCCCGTCACGTCGACGCCTCTGCCTCGTCAGGACGGCGTTCTGGTTGTGGCGCGCCCGCGTACGAGAGGCGCCCGGGAGGGACTGAATTGAGCCGTTTCATGCCCGGGAGAGTGATCTCACCTGATTCGGTTAGGGCGCGGGTGCTCGTGTCGGGACGATGGCTGTATCAGCATGATCGCCGCGACACCAAGGAGACGTCGAAGTATGTCCAAGCCTGTCGTCAGTATCTGGGGTACCCCTCCGGGGTCTGAGCTCGCCGCCGTGAAGGCCGCCCCTTGGGGCACCAAGTGGGATCTGCGCACCGCGGCCACCAGCGGAACCGCCTGGGTCTTCTACAGGTCACCCGGCGAGAAGGTCCTCCGGCGACCGGTGATCCTCGCCGACGGCTTCGCTCCGGAGGGAACCAACGTCGACAACCTGTACGACGGCTTGGAGAACGGGGAGTACCCGTTCATCTCCACGCTGCGCCAGGCCGGGTTCGACGTCATTCTGCTGGGCTTCGCCGACCGCACCGCGTCCATCCTCGACAATGCCGAGGTCGCGATCCAGTGCATCATGCAGACGATCGCCGAGCGCGAGGGCAACGCCCAGCTGACGGTGGGCGGCTTCAGCATGGGAGGGCTGGTCACCCGCTATGCCCTGGCCAAGATGGAGCGCCAGCGGATGCAGCACGAGGTCTCCACCTACCTCTCCTACGACACCCCGCACCGCGGGGCGTGGCTGCCCCTGGGAGTCCAGGCGTTCGCCCACTTCGTGAAGGCCCGCTGGGGAGGCGAAGGCAAGCAGCTCTTCAACCTCTACTCCGACCTGATCAACAGCCCTGCCGCACGCCAGATGCTGCGCTGGCACCTCGCAACCGGAACCAACACCACCCTCGACGTCGCCGCCGGCCAGGACAAGGCACGGACCGAGTTCCTGGACGCGCTGGAGCGGATGGGTGAGTGGCCCCAGATCCCCCGCCTGCTCGGCGTCGCCAACGGAACGGGCACCGGCGCCGGAAACAACATCCCCGCCGACAGTCCCGCGATGGCCGCCCCCGGACCGAAGGTGGCCGCGCAGCTGCGTACCCAGGGGCAGGGACGCAAGACCGTCGCCGAGATGCAGGAGCCGGGCCAGGACAAGGTCTCGATCAACACCACCGGCTTCCCCGAAATCGACGGCGCTCCCGGCGGTCTCTTCCCCGAGCTCCTCGGCGGCGCCTCCAACTTCGGCGTGGCCGCGTTGCTGGCCAACCTCATCAACAACCCCGACAAGGCGGAACTCGCGCACAACACCTCCACCTTCGTCCCCACCATCAGCGCCGTCGCGTCGGCCGACATCGACAACAATGACACCCTCTACGGCAAGATCGACGCCGAGCGCAGCGACCTCCACGACTTCCGCTGCGCCACCACCAACGAAGGCCACACCGTCATGACCCGAGAACTCGGAGAGTGGATCGTGACCAGGCTCAAGGACGCGTAACCACCAGCCGGGACGCGTAAACGCAGCCAGAAGGGGCCCGACGCCGCCGCAGTAGATTCCAGTGGTCACGTTGCGACGATCACTGGAATCCGCCCTCCGGTCCGGGGCTTCGCGTTCTTCGCTCGCGCCTGCCGGCTCTCACCGTCGACCATGAC
The DNA here is from genome assembly GCF_026339935.1 of Streptomyces sp. NBC_01551. Classification (NCBI taxonomy): domain Bacteria; kingdom Bacillati; phylum Actinomycetota; class Actinomycetes; order Kitasatosporales; family Streptomycetaceae; genus Streptomyces; species Streptomyces sp. NBC_01551. The sequence continues at coordinate 40,000 of NZ_JAPEPX010000003.1, read as the reverse complement.
GAGCAGGACCGGCTGTTCGACATCGCGGCCGGCTGCCGCGTGGACACCGTCGCCTACGCCCCCGCCCCGTAGCGCTTTCTCGCATGGAGGGCCAGACGGCGCAGCCCGCTCGCCGTGGTGGTGGCGGCGTCCTAGCGTGGAGTAGCCCGGGATAGTGGCCCCGGCCGGGGCCTCCTGCCCGGCCGTCCGGTACGGATCCCGCGTCGCGGCAGGGCTCTGTGGTCGGGAGGAGACAGATGGCGCAGTCGTCGTGGAGTGAGTACCGGCCGGGGCAGCGGTTCCCGGGGGTGGTCGGGCGGACGACCGAGGAGTCGAGTCCGGCGTGGCCGCAGCCGGTGCGGGCGGTGGCGGGTGCGCCGAACGTGCTGTTCATCGTGTTCGACGACACGGGGTTCGGGCAGTTCGGCTGCTACGGGAGTCCGATCGATACGCCGAATCTGGACGCGCTGGCCGCGGGCGGGCTGTTGTACAACAACATGCACACCACCGCGCTGTGCTCGCCGTCGCGTTCCTGCATCATCACGGGCCGCAACCACCACGCCAACGGCATGGCGGCGATCACGGAGCTGGCCACCGGCTACCCGGGCTACAACGGGCAGATCCCGTTCGAGAACGGCTTCCTGTCGGAGATGCTGCTGCAGCACGGCTACAACACGTACATGGTCGGCAAGTGGCACCTGATGCCCTCGGAGCAGGAGTCGGCGGCCGGGCCGTACGACCGGTGGCCGCTGGGGCGGGGTTTCGAGCGGTTCTACGGGTTCCTGGGCGGGGACACGAGCCAGTGGTATCCGGACCTGGTGTACGACAACCACCAGGTCGAGCCGCCGGCCACGCCGGAGGACGGCTACCACCTGACGGAGGACCTGGTCGAGCGGGCGATGTCGTTCATCGCCGACGCCAAGCAGGTCGCCCCGGACAAGCCGTTCTTCCTGAACCTGTGCCCCGGTGCGACGCATGCCCCGCACCATGTGCCCAAGGAGTGGGCCGACCGCTACCGGGGGCGGTTCGACGACGGCTGGGACGCCTACCGCGAGCAGACCTTCGCCCGGCAGAAGCAGCTCGGCGTGGTGCCCGCCGATGCCCGCCTGTCCCCGCGCGATCCGGACGTGCCCACGTGGGAGTCGCTGTCCCCGGAGGCAAGGAGACTCGCCGCGCGGATGATGGAGGTCTACGCCGGGTTCCTCTCCCACACCGACCACCACCTCGGCAGGCTGGTGGACTTCCTGAAGGAGACCGGCGAGTTCGACAACACGCTGATCATGGTCGTCTCCGACAACGGGGCGAGCGCCGAGGGCGGGGCGACCGGCACCACCAACGAAGTGCAGTTCTTCAACAACGCGCCCGAAACGCTGGAGGAAAGCCTGAAGCAGATCGACGGACTCGGCGGCCCCACCACGTTCAACCACTACCCGTGGGGATGGACCTGGGCGGGCAACACGCCGTTCCGGCGGTGGAAGCGGGAGACCTACCGCGGCGGCACCAGCGACCCGTTCCTCGTCCACTGGCCCGACGGCATCAAGGCCCGCGGCGCGATCCGCGACCAGTTCGCCCACATCATCGACATGGTCCCCACCGTCCTGGACGTGCTCGGCATCGAGGCCCCCGCCACCATCCGGGGTGTCACCCAATCACCCCTGCACGGAGTCAGCTTCGCGCACACCTTCGACGACGCCGCCGCGGCGAGCCGCCACCGCACCCAGTACTACGAGATGCTCGGGCACCGGGCGATCGACCACGACGGATGGCGGGCGGTCTGTCCCTGGCCCGGCCCCTCCTTCGCCGAGGCCGAGCGGCCCTTCGGCACTCCGATCACGATGGCGGACCTCGACGACCTCGACGCCCACCACTGGGAGCTCTACCACGTCGACCAGGACATCGCCGAAACCCGGAACCTCGCCCAGGAGCACCGCAGCAAACTCATCGAGATGATCGCGCTGTGGTACGTAGAGGCAGGCAAGTACAACGTGATGCCGATCGACGGCAGCGTCCTGCAGCGCATCATGACCGAACGGCCGCAGATCACCCAGAACCGCACCAGCTACACCTTCCGTTCCGGCACCCAGGCCGTGCCCGCCGCAGTCGCCCCACGGGTCCTCAACCGCCCCCACAGCGTCACCGCCGACGTCGAGATCCCGCCCGGCGGCGCGCAAGGCGTCCTGCTCTGCCAGGGCACCAACGCCGGCGGCTGGTCCCTCTACGTCAAGGACGGCCACCTGCACTACGCCCACAACTACGTCCAACGGGCCCTGCACCACGTCGCCTCCAGCGAAACCGTGCCCGAGGGGCGGCACGCGCTGCGCTTCGAGTTCGAGCCCACCGGCGCCCCCGACATCGCCCACGGCAAGGGCGCACCCGGCCGCGCCCAGCTCTACATCGACGGCCGCCTCGTCGGCGAGACCGAGATGCCGGTCACCACGCCGATCACGTTCAATCCGGGCGGCATGGCTTGCGGCGCCAATCCCGGATCTGCCGTCACCCCCGACTACCAGGCGCCGTTCCGCTTCACCGGCACTCTTCACAGCGTCACCGTCGACCTGTCCGGCGACCTCATCGTCGACGTCGAGAGCGAGATGCGCATGCACATGGCCCGCCAGTGACCCGCGGGTGGCTTACGGAGTCGCGGACCAACCCCGCAGTGGGCAACACCTGTGCGAGGAGAGGCGATCCACCGGGTACAGCAGGCCCAACGTAGGCACTCCACTACCGGCCCACAGGGAAAACCGCACGGTTCGAATGACGCTCCCCGCCAGCTGGCGCCAGTTCGTGGACCGCGCAGCGGCGTGAGGCGTACGCGAACGACCAGGGCCAGCTGTCCTCCCTGGTGGCGGTCACAGCCCTCTCCAACCGGCAGAAGTCCGACCAGGACCCCGCGCAGTGGCTGCCGTCGTCGCCGGAGGCGCTGTGCCGCTACGGCGCAGAGTGGACCGCGACCAAGCTCCGCTGGGGCCTGGCGGTCGACGAACTGGAACAGGACCGGCTGCTGGACATCGCGGCCGGCTGCGGAGGTACGGACGTGGAGTTCACGCCGGCTCCATAGACGGGGACACGGATGACGCTTAGTACTGCAACCGCATCTGCATGACGGATGTGGTGTGGGGCTCGTTGGTGTATCTGTGTGCCGATGAGCTGACGGTTGAGCAGGTCGAGTCGCGGTACTCGTTCGGAGCCACCCGGTGCTCCGAGGCGGCCCGGGCCGCGGGCCCTGGCGACCTCCGGTTCGGCCCTCCCGGGTACCGCACCGGCTCGCTCCGGTCGGGCCGCCTGCCGGCGCCGCCTACGGCCGCAGCTGGGCCGCGAGTGCCTCGGCGACCTTCATGAGCGACTCGCCGGCCAGGGCCGGGTCCGCCTTGGTGACGGTCGATCCCTGGGAGACCACGAGCGCCAAGTCGCCCTTGCCCGCCACCGCCACCCGTGCGACGGCGGCCGTGCCCCGGCCCGGGGTGACCCTGGTCTGGCCGATCCCGGGCTCGTCCTTGGAGAACGTCATCACCTCGTCAGCGCTGAGGTTGCCGAGGGCGGCGATCTGCGGCAGCGCCAGGTTCACCGCCACCTCGCCCTCGGACACGGCCACGAGGTCGATCTCCATCGGGGCTTCCGAAGCCGTGAAGTTGCAGACGACGGACGCGTTCGGCGGGACGGCGGGGATGGAGGGGAGCCCGGACGGCGTGGACTGCCCGCTGGGCCAGGCCTGGGCCGGGCGGCCCGGGTCGACGCGGCGGTGGCCGGCTGGGTGAAGGAGACCTGGCCACAGGCAAGCCACCGCGGCGACGCTCGGGGCATGGCTGGTCTTCGAGGACGAGGCCGCCGTCTCGATGACGTCGCACCGCTCACGCACCTGGGCGCCCAGAGGAGACACGCCCGTGGTGCGGTTCAACGGCGCTTCTCGCGGCCGCATCTCGCTGGCCGCGCTGGTGTGCTTCAAGGCCGGCGAACGCAGCCGCCTGATCTACCGTCCTCGCATCCAGGGCCATCACCGAGGTGCCCACCGAGGCTTCACCTGGCAGGACTACCGTGATCTTCTCGTGCGAGCTCACCTTCAGCTCGGCGGTCCCGTCGTGGTGATCTGGGACAATCTGAATGTTCACCGCTGCAGTCGATTACGTGAGTACGCGGCGGAGCATGACTGGCTCACTATCGTCCAGCTGCCCAGCTATGCGCCTGACCTCAATCCGGTCGAAGGCATCTGGTCGTTGCTCCGACGAAGCACTACCGCCAACGTCGTCTTCACCGACCGCGACCACCTCATCCAAGCAGTCCGCAGCGGCCTGCGCCGCATCCAACGACGGCCCCACCTCATCGAGGGGTGCCTCGCCGAAACCGGCCTCTCGCTCAACACGACAACTCAACGGAAAGGTCAGTTACGCCACATATCCGCACCGTCGCGCCCACTCGGGTCCATCGTCAAGAGGTCTTCGTGAAGACCCGAGAGGGGACGGCCGGTGGAACATCCGTCCTCGCCAGACTCCATGACCGCCCAGCCGACATCGGCCCCTGAGACGTTCACGTCCCCGCCGCAGTCAAGCTCGTCCACCACGGCGAATACCGATTCGTAGGCGATAGCCCGAGCCAGCACCACTAGGTCGTCCCGGTCTGCCCCCGCATCCAACAAGCGCCGGGCTGCCGGCACCTGTTCCAAAGCTCCCGGGTCGGCCCACCCGTCGATCGCACCCCGCCACAAGGAGCGGAGCAGCACGAACCGTGCCAGCTGCGGCTGGTTCTCATCAATCTCAGACCGTGCCCAACCCGGTGCGTCAGCCGCACCAAGAGCTTCGAACTGCGTCCGAAGCAACTCCGCCGCGGCTCGCTTCGACGGTGTGAGTCCGGACAACCACGACTGCCACATCGCCTCGACATCATTCATCGCACCAGGATGCCCCACCGGACTCCAGCAACCGCAAGATCAACAATTCACACAGATCCGGATCCTCACCACCGTCAGGTGACGTCATTTCTAGGGTTCTGGCTCAGCTTCCGTGCAGTAGTAACTCTGAGTGACAGCTGAGCGTCGAGGGGCAGTGCTCGAAGTCGCCCGAAAATGAGCCGTGGTCAGGGCAGTTGGGCCGACAGTACGGGGCTGTGGAAGAGGTCGTGCTCCGACTGAAGGAGCTGCTGTTCCCGTCGATCGCGAACGTCACAGTGCTGTCGGTGGACGTGAACATCGCGATAGTGCGCGTTGACGCGAAGTGCACCACGACTGGCGCCGCCTGCCCGGAATGCGGGGCCTGGTCGACCCACGTTCACAGTTCCTACCTGCGGTTTCCTGCCGACGTGCCCACCGCCGGGCGAAGGGTCGTGCTCCAGCTTCGCGTCCGGCGGTTCCGGTGCCGGACGGCCTTGTGTCGGCGCCGGACCTTCGTGGAGAAGATATCCCCGGCCTGACCCGCAGGCACGGTCAGCGCACGGAACGACTGCGCTCGACCCTCGCGGAACTCGGTCTCGCCCTGGCTGGCCGGGCCGGCGCCCGGCTGGCCGACGTCCTCGGCGTGTCCGTGAACCGGAGCACTGTCCTGCGCCTGGTCAACGCCCTGCCCGAGCCGGAAGTACCGGCGCCGCGGGTGGTCGGCGTCGACGAGTACGCCACCCGCAAGGGCCGCCATTACGGCACCGTCCTCGTGGACGTCGAAACCCGCCGTCCAATCGATCTTCTCCCAGACCGGGAGGCATCCAGTCTGGCGGCGTGGCTCGCCCAGCGGCCAGGCGTCGAGGTGGTCTGCCGGGACCGGGCACCGTTCTTTGCCGAGGGCGTCGCCGCCGGAGCGCCGCAGGCGGTCCAGGTCGCGGACTGGTGGCACCTCTGGCACAACCTGAGCGAAGCCGCCGAGCGGAGTGTTGCCCAGCATCGCCGCTGCTTGCACGTTCTGATACCCGCGTCACCTGAGCCCCAGCCTGTGACAGTCCCGGCCGCGGGCCAGACCGCGTCGCCATGGCCACGCGGACACCGGTTCGCCGACCGGACCCGGTCCCGGCACGCAGCCGTGCACGCCCTGCTGAAGGCAGGGCACAGCCAACGCTCGATCCAGCGACAACTCGGGATGACCTGGCGGACTGTCAAACAGTTCGCCGATGTCGCGAAGCCGGAGGACCTGTTCACCGGCCAATGGCAGAACCGGCCCTCCGTTCTCGACGACTACAAGCCCTACCTGGACGACCGCTGGAACGAGGGCTGCACCAACGCCTGGAAACTCTGGGAGGAGATCCTGCCTCTCGGCTACAAAGGCAGCTACCAGCGCGTCCGCGCCTACCTGCACGACAAGCGCACCTCACCAAGGCCGGTGACCGCACGGCCGCCCTCGTCCCGAAGGGTCGCCGGATGGATCCTTCGCCGCCCGGACACCCTCACCGAGTCCGAGCAGATCCAACTCAAGTCCGTCCGGACACACTGCCCCGAACTCGACGCTTTGACCCGCCACGTCCGGTCCTTCGCGACCAGCTCACCGAGCGCCAAGGCGAACGACTTCCGGACTGGCTCGACGCCGTCCGGCAGGACGACCTTCCCAGCCTCCACACCCTCGCCGCTGGCATCGACCGAGACCGTGATGCCGTCATCGCCGGGCTCACCCTGCCCTGGAACTCCGGAGTCGTCGAAGGCCACGTCAACCGGATCAAGGTGCTCAAGCGCCAGATGTTCGGCCGCGCAGGCTTCCACCTTCTTCGCAAACGGGTCCTTCTGGCCCCGTAATCGTGTTGTCAGTGCGTGATGCGAGGATCCGGGCGACCATACGCAAGGAGAGCAGCATGGGCACCTGGGATACCGGCCCTTTCGACAACGACACAGCCGCAGACTTCGCCAACGCACTCGACGATGCCGAGCCCGAGGCACGCGAAGCCCTGATCCGAGGGGTCCTCGTCCGAACGATCGACGCAACCGGCTATCTCACGGAAGCGGAAGAGGCGGTGGCCGCTGCCGCCTTGATCGCGGCGCAATGTCCGGAAGGCGACGCTGTCGACACGCCCTACGGCCCGGAAACACCTATGCCCCTGTTCCCCTCCGACTTGCGCGCACTCGCCGACGAAGCCCTCGCCCGCATCGTCGGCGACGAGGATGGGCTGGCCTCAAACTGGGTCGACCCGGAGGACTGGAAGCAGTGGCGAGCCATACTCACGCGCCTTCGCGCAGTGCTTGCGCCGCCACCCCCTTCCATCGCTCTCTTCGATGTTCAGACGTAACGGAGCGTCACTCAGCACGGAAGTTGTGCCAGAACCCGAGAACCGGAGGCAGTACACCGCAGCGTGCCGCGAGACGGCGTCGGAGCCGCGCCACCGGTCACCTGGCTCCGTAGCCAGCGCTTTTGCCCCGAGCGACCCGGCTCCCGAGGACGTCCAGACCGCTGGCACTACATCCCGGTGCCGGGCGGTGCCTTCGGACGTCATGAGCAACGGCTCGGCGTCGACGGCCAGGGTGCCTCCCGAACTGCTGTCAAAACGCTGCTCTTCGTCGCGTACAAAGCCAACATCCGCTTGACGCCGAAAGCGGCGCGGTTGTCAGAGGTGAAGGCCACGGCTGACGGAGCGGTGGGGCGGCGCCTGTCCGAATGTCAGTTCGCCGCCGTACCCTGGTGTTTTGACTCGCGCGACCCCACGACGGTCGCTTTACCCGCGCAGCTGCCCCGGTCCTGCGGCAGACGTCTGCGCACCCGAAGATGATGACTGCTGACCCAAGCATGCGAGACCGGCCGATGAGCGCGCTCGTCAAGGAGATCCGCCAGGAGTTGGCGCAGGTCGTCACCGTCCCGGCAGGCCGAGCGCGGAGCAGCCGCGCCGAGGCGCTGGTCGACCGCGCCCGGGCGACGGCGGACGCGCCGCTGCTGCTGAACGCGATGGCCACGCTGATGTCCGCCTACGACCGAGGCGACGAGCGCGGCCGGATGTTCGAGGTCTTCGACCAGGCGCTGCGGCTGTGGGACGAGGATCCGTCGCTCTTCGGCGGCCGCGCCTCGAACCGGCTGGTCGGTGAGTTCGAGTGGATCAGCGGCCTGGACCACCCGGAGGTTCCGCTCGCCTCGATCGAGCGGTGGGCCGGGGGAATGGAGCGGCGCCGCGCTCTGGCCGGACTCCCGCACCGCACCGTCCGGGCGCAGGAGTTCCTCCTCGCCACCCATCTCGGGGACCACGTCCGCGCCGAGGAACTGCTCCGGCAGTGGCCGGCCGTCGACCCGGGACGGCCGGACACCGCCCTCGGCGCCTGGCACGTCCGGCAGGGCCGCGACGCCGAGGCCCTGCGGATCTGGGAGGCCGTACTCGCAGGCGGCGACGACTGCGCCGGGGAGCCGGGGCGGGTGCTCGCCCATTCCCTGCTGCCGCTGGTACGGCTGGGCCGGTTGGACCAGGCTCGCGCCCACCACCTGCGCGGCTATCGGCTGGTTCGGGGCAAGGGACAGGTGCTCGAGGAGATCGGGCACCACATCGAGTTCTGCGCCCTGACCGGCAACGAGACCCGCGGCCTGGACATCCTCGGCCGGCACGCGGTGCACCTGGACGGCGGCAGCAACCCGGCGAAGCGACTGTCCCTGCTGGAATCCGCCGTCCTGCTGCTGCGCCGCCTCGCCGCGCTGGGCCTCGGCGCCGAACCGGTCACCGGACCGCCGGGCCCGGCCTGGACGGTGGACGCCCTCCTGCTCCACTGCGACCGCGAACGCGGCACCCTGAGCGTGCGGTTCGACCGGCGCAACGGCAACACGGCCGTCTCGGACCGCAGCCGTGCCAGGTCGGAGCAGCAGCCACTGCTGGAACGTCTCCCGCTCGGCATCCGCGGCGGCCTGCCTGCCCTCGCCCGAGCCACCGTCCCGGGCGGGGAGTGGCAGCCGGGTCCGGTCCGGGACTTCGACCAGTTGCTCGCCGAGGCGCGACGGCTGCGCGACAGCGGCCACCCGGACAGCCGGGCGGCCTGGTCGGTTCTGGACCAGGAGGCGGCCGGGCGGCTGGTCGACGGCTGCCTGCGCGCCGAGCTCGCAGCCCAGCGCGGGCTGCGGCTCGCCGAAGAGATCGTGCAGGTCGGAATCTGGCCCTCCGACGAGGACCTGGCGGCTGCCATGGACGCGTTCGAGGAGGCAGCCGAGGCGTTCCGGGCGAGCGGTGCACCGGCCGAGGCCGCCGTCAACCGCGCCCACGCCGCGCTGACGCTGGCCTACGGACACGAACGCGGCGAGGAGGCGCTCGCGCTGGCCGACGAGGCGGAGCGGGCGGTGCGAGCCCTGGCCGAGGCTGGCTCCGCCACACCTCGCCAGGTCACGGCCGTGCTGCTGGCCCGCGGCCGGACCGCGGACGTGGTCCGCTCCGTCGGTGACGTGCACTCCCTGGGCGAGGTGGAGCGGTTCTTCACCTATGCCGCCGCCTACGCCGAGGCCGCGGCCAGGACGGACGAGGAGAGTCCTGAGCTCCGGTCGCTCGCGGCTCAGGCCCAGCGCGCCGCCGCCGACTGCGTGTTCCGGAACAGCGACCGCAGGGTCGTGCTCCTGCGGGCCTGCTCGGACAACCACCTGCTGGCCGGGCGCCCGTGGGACGCCGTCGAGCCGTTCCTGGAGCTGGCGCGGGAGCTCGCCGGCCTTCGCGAGCGTCCCGCCGCCGAGGCCGCCGCGGCCGCCGCGTACGAGGCGATGGGACACGGCGCCGGCCCGGTCGATCCGGAGTCGGTCGGCAACGTGTACCTGCTGCTCGCCCGCCTCGCGCTGGAGTCCGCGGCGTACGAGGACACCACGCGGCACGCGCTCCGAGCGGGCCTCTGGTACGAGGCCTGCGCGCCGGAGCAGGCCTCGCGGCAGACCGCCCTCGCGTACCTTGCCCTCGCCGAGGCCTACTGCGGGACGGGCCGGTACGAGGAGGCCGCCGAGGTGGTCCGGGCGCTGCTTCCGGATGCTCGCAACTGGCACGGCGGCGACCACCTGTTGCGCGCGAGGGAGGTCCTCGGCCGGTCGCTGCGCGGGCTCGGGGAGCACCCGACCGCGGCACAGCAGCTGGTGGAGGGAGCCGAACGGCTCGGCCAGGCCTATGTCTGCGGGCCCTACTACGCGGCGGGGCTGCGGGAGACGGCCGAGGCGCCTGAGACCGGACCAGAGGCCGCGTACCAGGAGGCGTGGGAAAACGGTTCGGCGGTGGAACGGGCGGGCCTGCTTCGCTCCCGGGCCCGGCAGTCCGAGGCGGCGGGCGGTCGCCCGGGGCACGCCGCATCAATGCTGGCCAAGGCACAGTCGCTCCTGGAGGAGGCCCTCGCCGAGGCCGAGGGCCGGGGCGAGCAGGGGGAGGAGCTCCGAGGCGAGCTGGCGAACACCTGGCAGCCGCTCGGCGAGTTCCTCGCGGCCGAGGCCGAGCGGCTGGCCGGTATGGACGTCACCCGCTTCGAGGTCATGGACGGCACATGCGAGATCGACTGGATGGAGGACACGCCGTACGAGCCCCGTAAGACGGCCGCCGTCCGCGAGGCCCGGGAGAAGGTGCTCGCTTTCCACCTGCGCGTCGCGGACCGCTTCGCCTCCTTCGGGCCCGGATGGGAGGAGTACCGGGCCGGCGCGCTGTCGGCGGCCGCCGAGGCCGAGCTGAAGCTGCGCGGGCCGCAACCGCCGACGCGGTAGCTCGGGAACGACGCTCTCGTGCGCCTGGCAGACCGCAGCCGGATCGGTGCTCAGCCGTCCTGGCCGTACGGTGCCGCCGCTGTGCGCCCTCGGCCAGCCGCTCCGGACTGTCCGCGCAGGCATAGCTGAGCCGCACGTGCGGGGCGGGGGCCTCGGCGGTGAAGTACGTCCGGCCCGGGGTGACGGCCACTGCGGCCCGGAGGGCGTCGGCGGTGAGCGCGGCCTCGTCCCGGCCGTCCGGCAGCCGGAGCCACAGGTGGTAGCCGCCGTACGGGAGCCGGGCGGGCAGCGGGTCTGTCAATCGAACGGTGTATCGAGGGTGGTTGGGGTTACTGACGTTCTGCGGAGAGCCGGCCGTCGAAGGTGATGTCGAAGGCGTTCAGTGCGGTCTTCCAGCGCATGGTCCAGCGGGCCTGCCCCTTGCCGGTGGGGTCGAGCGACATGATCGCCATGTAGACGCATTTCAGGGCGGCCTGCTCGTTGGGGAAGTGCCCGCGGGCCTTGACCGCCCGCCGGATCCTGGCGTTCACGGACTCGATGGCGTTCGTGGTGCAGACGATGCGGCAGATCTCGGTGTCGAACCGCAGAAACAGGGTGAACTCCTCCCAGGCGTTCTCCCAGAGCCTGACGATCGCCGGATACTTGCGGCCCCAGGCGTCGGCGAACTCAGCGAAGCGCTCGAGGGCCGCGTCCTCGGTGGGAGCGGTGTAGATGGGCTTGAGGAGCTTTGCGATCTTGTCCCAGTCCTGGCGGGCGGCATAGCGGAAGGAGTTCCGCAGGAGGTGGACCACGCAGGTCTGGACGGTGGTGCGGGGCCAGACGGTCTCGACGTCCCATGGCGATCTGTGAGGCGAATCGGGTCAGGCCGTCGATGCTGTCGGCGATGTGGACGGTGCCGGCCCCGGCGGCCTGCGGTGCCGTCCACGGCACCGGTCCGGCCAGGGCCCAGTCGACCTTGAAAGTCGCGAAGTCCCACTGGAAGCGTTCCAGGTCCCGCAGCAGTCGGGACGGGAGGCGATCCCGCCCTACGAGGTCCCGGTACAACGCGGTCGCCGACGTATCGGCGAGCACGGCCCGACGTGCGCCCACCGTCTCTCCGCCGGCGGTCCTGACCGCCACGGCCCTGTCACCGCGTACGACGACGGACGTGACCCGCTCCCCGCAGCGCAGCACGCCCCCGCGGCGCCGGAGGCGTCGGACGAGTGCCGCGGTCAGGGCGCCGGCCCCTCCGACGGGGACCGGGAAGCCGTGGCTCTGGCCGAGCATCGACATCATCCAGCCGAACCCGCCGCTGCCGACGGCTTCCGGGGCCAGATCGGCGTGCAGGGCGTTGCCGGCCAGCAGCAGCCGGCCGCCTGCGCCCGAGAACTCCTCCTCGCCCAGGCGGCGCACTAGGGCTTGTGTGATGTCGTGATCAGTCGGCGGCTTTGAGGAGGTCGTCGATCCAGATCATGGCGGCGCGGAGGTGGAGGCCGGCGAGGTAGCTGTCCGGGGACTTGTCGTAGCGGGTGGCGATCCCACGCCAGGCTTTCAGCTTGTTGATCAGGCGCTCGACAGTGTTCCGTTCCTTGTAGAGGTCGGCATCGTGGACGACGGGCCGGCCACCTCGTGCGCCCTTCTTCCTGCGGTTGGCGGCCTGGTCCCGTTTCTCCGGGATGACGGCCTTGATTCCGCGTTTGCGCAGGTAGGCGCGATTGCCGCGGGACGAGTACGCCTTATCCGCGGCGACCGCGCCGGGCGTCGTGCGGGGACGGCCGACCGGCAGGCGGATCCTCACCTTCGCGAGTACCGGGATGAACTGCGGGCTGTCCCCGGCCTGCCCGGCAGTCAGGACCAGCGCGAGCGGACGACACCGACGGTCCGCGGCGAGATGAATCTTGCTCGTGAGTCCGCCCCGGGACCTGCCGAGCAGGGCTTCCTTCAGCCGGATCCTGTGTCTGCGCCGGATGCTCCGGCGTTCGTCCTGTCCGTTCTGTTCCTCCGCGCGGCCCCCTTTTGCCGGGCTGTCTCCTGCTCCTGCACGGCTTCTTCCAGGGCCTTCATCAGGTGCTTGCTGACCCGCATCCCGGCGGCGTCGTGGTGGGCACGGACCGTGGTGGAGTCCACGCTGACCAGCGACAGGTCCGTCCTGCCCACCCGGGCGCCCTCGGCGATCAGGCCTTCCAGCAGTGCCGTGAACACACCGGCGTCCCGCCACACGCGGAACCGGCCGTAGACGGTGGCCCAGGGGCCGAACTCGGCAGGCATCTCCCGCCACTGCCCACTGGAGCGGAACCGCCAGATCACACCCTCGAACTGCTCCCGCAACCGCTCCGGATACGGGCCGTACCTACCGATCGGCAGATACGGCTCGATGAACTTCCACTGCGCATGGGTGAGTTGCCTACGCGTCACAACCCCAGTCCTACCGGATTCCAACCCGCGAACAGGCCAGAACTCAGCAGTTGATCACGACAGCACACAGGCCCTAGGGGCGGTGGACCGGTCGCGAGATGAAGCCGAGCCGGGGTACCGGCACTGTGGCGGGGCCCGTGTGGGCCGGCTTTCGACCGGCTCTGGCGCGCTTTGGCCTCTTGCCGCCCTGTCATCGGGACACGGGCGCGTTCTGCCGCTCCGGAAGCCCACCGACCCGGGGTGTCTACCATCCCGGGCCGTCGCCGGGGTCGAACATCGCCAACCTCATCCTCGGCGGATGCCGTCTCGCTAGCGTGATGTAACGGGCCGCGGTGGTCGGCGGCCGTGGGGAGGGCAATGCTGATGGGCACCATGGTGGTCGGCTTCAGGCTCGGCTCGGACGCGAAGGGCCGGCAGGCGACGCTGGTACTGACCGAGGCCGGCGTGCTCCACCAGAGCACGGGCCTGCTCGGCATGGCGCCACGGCCCGCGAAACCCCACGCGCCGATCGCCCCCGACCCCCACCCTGTCCCGCGCCAAGCCGCCCAACTGCGCAAGGCCTACGCGGCCCTGACCAGCCGCGGCTACACCCGCGAACTCATCCCACCCGCCTGCCTGCGCCTGGACACCGACGAGCATCCCCTGCACACACACCCGTACGGGCCGCACGCCCCGCGCCCGCACCCGGAACTCATCGCGGACTTCACAGGCGCCGCCCCCGCGCGGCCAGGATCCCTCGAAGACGCGCTGGACGCTTTCTACACGGCGATCGGGATCACACCGCGGCCCCGCACCCCCTTCCCGCCCGGCACCGCCGCGGTGCCTCCGCGCGTCCGGGAAGCACTACGCACCCTGACCGACGGGCAAGCCCTGACCTCCGGCCCCCGACCAGGCCCCGGCTGGACCGTCACCGCAGCAGGCGTACGCCTGCACGCCGGCACCATGAGCAAGACTCTCGGCCCCCGGGAAGCCGCCGAGCTTCAGGCAGCACTGACAGCCTGGCTACGCCTCCACCAGTCCTGACGCGCGAGTGCGGTGGCGCTTCTTCGGTGAATATGGCGCCCTGGGCGGGTGAACCAGCCGCTCGGCGCTTGTCGTAGTTGGGAGAGGGGTCCGGTACCAGCCCTTCGCCGACGTTGAGATCCGCACCGATCCGGCGACTTTGCGGGGCAGTTTGCTACGGCTGAGTCAGCTCCTTGATTCCCCGGTGTGGGGCAAGGACCCGGTGGGACTCGAAGACGTATGGGACACGCTGTCGGTCAACCTCGACTATCCGCTCACGGGCCGGAACCGCTTGCTGCAGGAAGCGAAGGATTGTGCGTATTTAGACGCGAGTACGAAGAACTCCGCAGAACAGCTGTTACCCGGTCAACTGCTCCGGACGGGTGAGGCTGGGGAGGAGTGCGCTGGGTGGTGCGCCGGAGTGCACGAGCCCGGGGTGCTGCTGGTGGGGCGGGTGGGTGTAGCGGTCAGTGATTGTCAGGGTCACGCCTGTCAGGGGTGTGTGTGGTGTGCAGGCGAGTGTGGCGGGAATGTCCGTGTCCGGTAACCGGCCCCTGCGACGGCTGCGGTGGGGCGCGTGCCGGGTCGAGAGTGTGGCCCTCGGCTCATTCCGGGCCGGGATTCCGCACCGCCTCTCCTGCCTGTTTCGACCGGTGGGACACGGTTCTTGAGGGAGCGTCACCCATGACGTCTGTTTCCTTCTCCGCCCGTCGTATCGCCGCGACCGTCCTGGCGGCCGGAGCCGTGGTCGGCGCGGCCGCGCTGCCGGCCGCCGCCCAAGACGGTCACCGCCAGCAGCGTCCGCGGGTGGAGATCAGCAGGGTCCAGGCCGACAGCCCCGGACGCGACGACCGCTCCAACCGCTCCCTGAACACGGAATGGGTCGAGATCACCAACACCACCCGCAACGCCATCAACCTCCGCGGCTGGACCCTGCGCGACAGCGACGGCAACCGCTACCGCTTCGACAACGTCCGCATCGCCGGCCGCGCCACCCTCCGCATCCACACCGGCAACGGCCGCGACACCCGCACCGACCTGTACCAGGACCGCCGCGACTATATCTGGGACAACCACTCCGACACCGCCACGCTGCGCGATGACCGCGGCCGCACCATCGACACCGAGTTCTGGGGCCGGCGCCACCACTGACCCGCGGGGTGGGCTTCCGGCGGCCGCCTGACGGCGGGCGGCCGCCGGGCAGCCGGGTCCGGCAGGAAAGTGCCGACCGGTGCAGCAAGTGCGGGCCGCCACCCTTCCCCGGGTGGCGGCCCGCACGGCTGACTACTGGGCAGCACCTTGGGCTTGGGGCATGACCGCAGGCGCTGCGAGTACTGATCAGCAAGGTCACCGACGCGGTGATTGATGAGCTGGTGAGCTGGCAGAACCCGGCCCCTGGATGCGATCTGGCCCATCATCTACATCGACGCGTTGTGGGTGAAGATCCGCTCGGGCTCGGTGACTTCGAAGCCGGTCTACCTGGCCGTCGGCGTCGACATGGACGGTCGCAAAGACGTCCTCGGCGTGTGGGCGGGTTCCGAAGGCGAGGGCGCGACCACGGTGATGGCAGTGCTGTCGTGGCTTCGTTCACTTCAACCGACAGCGTTTGTTCGTGGGTTTCGGCGGCGTTCAGTGATCATCGGCACTCTGGATGTTCACGGGAATTAGCGGCAGCGGCAGCACCTTGGTCGTCCCGCTCGTCGACCGGCTTCGGAGATCGGTCATGATCGTTCGGCGGAAAAGGAGCCGTGCTGTCTGCGGTAGAGGTGACACCATGCGGTGTCATGGCAGATGACAGCACCAGTACGTTTCAGGCGGGCCAGACGGGGCTCATCGTCCGGATTTCGGAGGCAGAGCCAGCCGTCCGCGGGTGGCGTGAACGGCTCGACCCCTCAGCCCAGGCCGGGGTTCCAGCCCACATCACCGTGCTCTTCCCGTTCCTCGACGAGAGCCGAATAGACGCGCTCGTCTACTCCGCTCTCGCGGAGGTGTTGGGCAGCCACCAGGCCTTTGACCTTCGGTTCGAGAGATGTGGACGGCTTCCGGAAGTGCTGTATCTCGTTCCCGAGCCTGACACGCAGTTGCGGCAGCTCACGGAGGCGATCTCTGACCGTTGGCCTGAGGCTCCGCCGTATGGCGGCCGGTTCGCCGAGATCGTGCCGCACCTGACCATCGCTCAAGGGCAGGAAGGTGCCGTCCTGGAGGAGATCGAGGCCGACCTCGCCGGCCGGCTCCCGTTCACGTCTCACGTCTCGTCGGTTGAACTCCTGGTGCACGACGGCGTGAAGTGGCAAGAACGGGCGTCGTTCGCACTCGGAGAATGAAGCAGGTCATGAGGCTTGGCTGGTCCGCTGCCCCTTGGGTAGCGGACCAACAGGGGGCTCCGGTCAGCTGGCGTTAGCGTGCTCGGCGCGGGCTCGGGTGCTGGCGAGTCGGTAGGAGTCGGTGCCGGTCTCGATGATGGTTCCGTTGAAGGTGAGGCGGTCGACGATGGCCGCGCAGAGGCGGGGGTCGGTGAACGTCTTGGTCCAGCCGCCGAACGACTCGTTCGAGGCGATGGCCACGCTGTTCTTCTCCTCCCGTTCCGTCAGAACCTGGAAGAGGAGTTCAGCGCCGCGGCGGTCGAGTTCCATGTAGCCGAGCTCATCGATGCACAAAAGATCGACGCGGCCGTAACGGGCGATCGTCTTGGTCAGCTGCTTCTCGTCGGCGGCCTCGACGAGTTCGTTGACCAGCTTCGTCGCCAGCACGTACTTGACCCGGTAGCCGGCCATCGCGGCCTCGGTTCCCAGGGCGATCAGCATGTGGGACTTGCCGGTGCCGGAGTCGCCGATGAGGCAGAGCGGCTGGCTCTTCTTGATCCACTCGCAGCTGGCGAGGGTGTGGATGGCGGCTGCGTCGATGTTGGGGTTCGCGTCGAAGTCGAAGGTTCGCAGGGACTTGTCCCGGGGAAAGCCGGCTGCCTTGATTCGTCGTTCCGACCGGCGACGGGCCCGGTCGTCGCACTCGGCCATCAGCAGCTCGGCGAGGAAGCCGCGGTAGGTCATCTGGTCCTTCATCGCCCGGTCGGCGATGTCGGAGAACTCGTTCCTGATCGACGGAAGCCGCAGCAGGCGGCAGGCGGTGTCGATGGCCGTGGTGGCGGCCTGCTCGGTCAGTCCTCGCTGGCGGGGCAGGGTCACTGTGCTTCTCCCTCGCGGTGGTCACCGCCGCTGGTGCGACGGCGTCGGAGCAGTTGGTCGTAGTGGGTCACCGAGGGCAGCGGCCTGGTGTCCGGGGGAAGGTGCGCGAGCCGCCACTCGTGCAGAAACGTCACCGTCGCCTCACCGGCCGGTCCGGCCGACGACGCGAGTCCAGCCGGCTCGTCCTCCGCCTGGGCGGCCTTGCGGGCCTCCAGAGCGACCGCGTCTGCTGTCAGAGCTCCGGCCCGCAGGGCAGTGGCCAGCCCGGCGACGAGATGTTCGTGGGAGACGTGGCGGCCCAGCAGCAGCACCTCGATCAGTGCCCTCGTGCCGGCGGTGTCTCCGTGGGCCTTGACCGCCGCGGCCCACCAGGCGTCATGGACTGGGGTGAACTTGCCTGCGGAACGGGCCTGTTCGAGCGCGGTAGCGCCGGGGAAGGCACCCGGCTTGCGGATCAGGGCGGCCGTCGCCGCCAGCAAGAGCCGTCACGACCGTCAATTGACGGTCAGGAAGTCGTCCAGGTGGAAGGCTGGATACCACTCGGCGAGGGTCTTGAAGTCGGACGGCAGAGCCCGTCCGATTCCCTCCTCGACCGCCCGCCAGTCGAAAACGCCCCGCTCCTCCCGGCGAAGTACCGCCAGCCCGGGCACAGCGGCTTCCAGCACGGCGATCGCCTCACCCGGGTCGAGGATCCTGCGCACCGGCTTCTGCGTTCCTATGACCTCGTCCACGGACACAGCCTGCCAGAGGGCTCCGACAAACAGCCGCCCGGGCAATCCGCTGTTCGGCGGGGTGTCAGTGCGTGGTGGCGTCGCTCCGGGCGCAGACGGCCTGGTCGCCGGCGGGTCCCTGGGTGAGGCCGCAGCTGAGGCCACCGCGCCCCGCATCGGGCCAGGCTGGCCACGCGTCCGTCCCAATCGGGTGCGGGCCGACAAGGCGTACGCCTCCCGCAGAAACCGAGCCTACCTGCGCCGCCGGGGAATCCGCTGCACTATCCCGGTGGCCTTGTTGCGGGTCGCAGCCATCTGTGGCGTTCAGCCCGTGGTTCCCGTGCTTGTACAGGTCCCTCTTGTAGCCCTCGCGGTGCTCGGCGGCCACGGTGAGCCGGTCGGTCGCCTCGGACGAGCGGCAACGAGGATGCACTATTCACGGGCGGTGTTGGAAGGATTACGATTCGTTATCCTCGTTGTGGGGCTAGTCGACGCAATCGAGCCGTGTCCGGGGGGGATGACGGCATCCGTGCATCGATCGGGGGGCGATCAGTGGTGTTGAACAGGGGTTCCTGGAAGCGCCAGGTTGCCTTCCGAATCGTGGCGATATCCGGCGTGGCCTGGCTGATGGCCGTCGTCAGCGGACTGTCGGGATGGCGGCAGGCCTCGGTGCCCATTGTCATCGCCACCTTCCTGAGCATCGTGGCCGGCATGTCCTGGAAGCACCACCACCGCACGACGATGCACGGTCGCTGGCGGGGGCGGGTCGTCGCGGCTTCCTGGTCGGTGCTCCCTGCGTTCCTCGCGTCGGCGTGGTCGATGTGGGTGTTCCAGACGACGCCGGGCGTCGCCGTAGCGGTCGGCGTCGCCGTCCTCTGCGTCCTGGGGCTCGGTTACGCACTCGGGCTGGGTCCGACGCTGGACCTGTGGCAGATGCGGGTGAGCGACGTCGATCCAGGCTCGCCCTCCGCAGCCCCGTACGTGGTCAAGATGGCCAAGCAGGCCTTGAACGCCTCCGACCGTGGCCCCACACACCACCGAGTCACGGACAATCTCATACGCGCCCTGACCATGAGCAGCCTCGTCGACCGTTCCCAGCAGGCCAGCGAGGAGGCATGGCGCCTGGTCCGGGATGAACTGGCAATGGCCGGTGACCCCTACCGTCAGGGTGCCTTGGCAAACCTTCGCAACGATGTCGAGAACGCGCTGGCCCAGCAGACCGGGGACGGCAGGAACCTGCCGAACGCGCTCGACATCCTTGCCGAGGCTGCCCGCCGCGACCCCCGACTGTGGGCTGCCTGGTATGAGGCCGATGGCGACCGACTCGCGCTCACGGTCTACCAGCTCGCGGAGTACATCGAGGCAGACGACCCCCGGCCGCGGACCCTCGACGACGGGAGCACGGTTCGCGGCAAGATCGAAGCCGGCACGCTGAGGGGCAAGCTGCTGGGGCAAATGGTCACCCGGTACGGGCAGGCCGCCGACGCGAGCCCGCCCGGTGGCCACCGCACCCAACGCGTGGCCAAGCGTGAGCTCAGTCGCGTGGAGTGGGGTTATACGGCTGCCGAGTACCCCAACCCGGACTTCCCCAATTCCGCTGAGATCGCCAAAGCGATCGACACGGCGGTGCGCACACTGGAGTCCGCCCTGCGCGACAGCCCTGCCGAGCCGGCCCTGCGTGACTTCGTGGCACTCTGCCTGGTCACCTGCCTGATCCGGCGCGCCGAGCTGGCGTCAGACCCGGCCTCCATCCGCCCCGGGACCCCCTACCAGAGCCCGAAGAGGGACATGCGAAAGGCGAAACGGCTGCTCCACCGCCGCATGCTGGCCCAGGGCGCGCCCTTCGCTCGGGCTGCCAACTACAACATGGCCTGCATCCTCGCCTGGGAGCAATCGCGCCGGGGCCGCTGGTGAGGCCTTGGACACGCAGGCCCACCACCGAGGTGGAGGCCCTCAAGCATGCCGCTGAGTCCATCGCGGCCACCAACCAGATCGGTCGTGTCAGCGCCGCGAGCGCGTGGGTCGAGGCGGCAGTGAGCACCGGCCGGGCCCGCGACGCCGCAGCGGCTCTCCGCCATCAGGCGGCTGTACTGGCCGAGGAACCACTGACCCGCGTGGACGGCCGCATGGCTTTGCTGGCGGCCGCTCAAACCGCGGCCGCCGAAGCCGGCTACTGGACCCTGCGTTCGCGTCGTCGGGCGCCGGACACCGCCGTGTGCGTCCTCGAACACAGCCGCGCGATCCTCCTCAGCAGCATGGTCTCGGGAACCGACACGGGCCGGCTGAACGAGTTGGTGCGGCTTGGGGAACGGGGGCGTCAGGCCGTGCACGATCTGCTGGCAGCCCAGCGGAACGTGGCGGAGCAGGTACGTCTCCACCTCACAAGGACCGGCACCGGCAACCACGGCGCGGGGGAATCGACAGCGGCGCACGAGTTTCCTCAGCTGCTTCGGGCCCGGGGCGGCCTGTGGCGGGCCGAGCAGAGCGCAGTCCGTCTCCTGAGGACAGACCCCGACAACCACTCCTCAACGCTGGGCACCATTCGGGATGCGGCCTCTCATGGCGCGATGGTGTATCTGGCCTCGGCCGCGCACACCGGGTACGCGGTCGTGGTTCCTGTCAGCGGAAGGACCCGGACCGTGCTTCTGCCCGACCTCCAGGCCGAACGGATGACTCAGACCCCGGACACCGGCGAACCGAACTCGAACGCCGAAAGCGAACTCCACGAGCTCCGGCAGGCGCTCCAGCCGCTGGTGGAGGAGTTTCGCCGCGGGCCACTCGCGGCAGGTCTCGCGGCATGCCCGCTGCTGACTCTCGTGGCCGTGGGCACGCTGTCCTTCCTTCCCCTGCACGCCGCGCTACTCCTTGAACTTCCCGCTTTGCAAGGGGTGCGGTACGCCCCCAACGCCCGGCTGCTGCGACACGCCGCATCGCGCAGGCCGGGCGATCTGGCAGTACTGCCGATGAGCTTCGCACTGGTCCGCACCGCACCAGGCTTCCCGGACCTGGTTCGCGGGCGGACCCTCGCAGCGACCTACGGGGCAGGCCCGAGCCCCGACGACGAATCCGCCTCCGGAGACCAACTGGCTGCGACGCTTCACCAGAGCGGCATCGTCCACCTGCACTGTCACGGGCGCGCCGACTGCCTCGACGCCCTGGACAGCGCCCTCTTCGGACGCGATCGCGCGGTGTCCGTACGCGAGGTCCTTGCCCACGGCGGTGTCCGTGCCCGCCTCGTCGTGCTGATGGCCTGCGAGGGCCACACAGTTGACCGGCGGCTTCCCGACGAGGTCCTGGGCCTGCCGGGCACACTCGTCCAGTCAGGCGCAGCCGCTGTCGTGGCCGCGCAGTGGAGGGTACGGGAGCAGGCCGCAGCCCTCGTCCTGAGGATGTTCTACGACAACATCCGCGCCGGGCATTGCGGTCCGACGGCCCTGGCCGGTGCACAGAGATCGCTGCGCAACGCGACCGCACGGGAGCTGAACACCCGGTACGGAAACGCCTACTACCGGTGCGCGCCCGCCATCGGCGGCCCCCCCGACCAAAAGCCTTTCGCGTCACCCGAGCACTGGGCGGCATTCGCGTACACAGGCCTGTGACGAGTACTGGCCGGGGCCACGGTGCTGCCTTGCTCCCAGACAGACCGCGCAGGGACACTCCCAGGAAGGAAGCCAATGGATCACAAACCAATCATCGAACTCAAGCTCACCGGTCTGGACGAGGAACAGATCGACAAGGTCACCCAGATCCTGTACGACTCGGGCTGTGACGTCCGCGAGTACTCACCGGACATGGGCGTGGAGGACCTCGAACCGTACGCGCAGATGCTTGCCGCTGCGGTCGCGGTCGTCCGCAGCGCGGCCGCGTTCTGGGGCGCGATGCGCGCCCGTCACGGCACCGAAGCCGCCGATCGCGTGGGCGAGGTCGTCAACGATCTGCCGGCGAACAGCGAGGGACATCGGGCCGTCATGGAGTGGCCGGAGGGGGCAGCGCTGGGCAAGGGCTTCCTGATCACCGAGGACTCGCCACCGCTCGAGGACCAGCGGCTGGCGTACACCTTGATGGCGGAGTTCGACCTCGACTCCCAGCCGCCCGGCACCGTGGTCGTGTGGTCGGCCGCTGATCGTCGATGGATTGCCTATCCCCCCATGCCACAGGAGTAGTTCTATCCCGTCAGGCAAGACGCCAAGGCCGCCGCACGCGATCTTCCCGCACTGTTCCAGGCCTTCGGTGCCACCGATACCGGTCCGGCCGATGAGGAACCGGCACCGGCTACCGGGCCGTAGTCGTGCGGGTGTGCGTATCCAAGGCGGCGCGGCCGGTCCCGCGGCCTGGGACCGGCCGGAACGCCACCGCCTGACCAATCGATTCTGATCCGCCATGTAGTCGGCCCAGGGCAGACCCGGCCCGGCCGTCCTGGCGGATCCGCTCACCGGTCCGTCGGCATCGGTCCCGCGCCCGGACGACGACGTGCCGACGTGGCCGCGAGAGGATCCGCCACAGGTCCCCGGCCCCACCTCGCGCCCGCGAGCTTGGTAACGGCGGCCGCCGCAGCGCACATGAGCGCGGTGACGAGGAGGGTGAGGAGGAGGAACGCGGCGTCTGGCAGCATCAGCCCCGTCCGATGTAGAGGAGCCGCGTAGCTACGCCGGATACACGAGGTGCGCTGCAGTACTTCCTCGTCCTCCTCGTCCTCCTCCTTCTGGGGTGCGGGGGGTGCGGGCGTGGTGGTCGGGGGCGGTTCCTTGGCAGCCGGAGCGTGGAGAGGGCCGGCCATCTTGCCCTCGCCGTAGCCGCATGCGTTGTGTGGGGTGTCAGCAGCCCATGCGTCCACGCAGGGGTTTGGGACGGTGTCTTGGTAGCCGGGCTGGGCGAGCCCGAGCCGGGCGATCTGCGCGATCTGGGCGGCCGCCTCGGAGTACCGAAACGCTTCGCCATACGTGAAGTCGTCACGGCTCCCTTGCCCGTATCCCTCTTCCACCACCCAGGGGCTGGGCGGTACCGGTGGGGGAGCCTGCCACTGGGCAGGACCCTCTTCGGCGCCTTCCGCCCCGCCCGGCACCGGCGCGGAGCCGGGCTGGGGAGCCGGGTGGGCGTGCTCGGGCGCGTAGACGTGGCCCGGCTGGCTGACCTGCGTTGACGGGGCGGGAACGGCGGGTTCGGCCTCGATGAGCCGACGGTTTTGTTCGCGCAGGACATCGACTTCCTGCTGGAGCAGGTCGGCCCGTTCCCTGTACTCGGCGAGTTCGGCCTCGATGCGGCGGATGTAGTCCCGGGCCGTGCGCAAGCTCTGGTCCTGCTCGGTGACACGGCTCTGCAGGAACAAGCGCGCCCTCTCCGCACCCTGCGCACCCTGCGCCCGGGCCAGAGCCTGGTCCCGCTCTCCGGCGAGGTCGCCCGCCTGACGTTCCAGATCACGCAGCCGCTCCTCGGCCCGCCTCAGCTCTTCCGTCAGATAGGCCACCTTCTTGACGGTGGGGGCTTCGCTGGCGCGGTGTGCCGCGTCGCACAGCACGTCCAGCTCCTCCCAGAACCCCTCGGGGAAGGAGAGGAGCGGGGATTGCGCCTCGATGTAGGCCCTGATGGCGTGCAGCGACTCGTGCGGGGCGAGCCGATTCCCGCTCATGTACCGCGAGAGGGTGGACGCGGCTATGTGAATGCTTTCTGCCATCTTGCTCTGGGTGCCGCCGGTGGCGGTGTGGCGCTTCACGGCCCAGCGCAGCTTGCCCGCGTACGCGGCCGCGGCCGGTCCCACAGGTCGTTCCATCGCCTCGCCCCCTCATCCGGAAAACGCGCCCCACCAGCGCCGTTTCCGATTCTCACGCAGGCGTTGACACCCCCCGGAACACCGCCCAACGACGTCCGGAGCATTGACAATTACCGGGTAACATCCGTTCCCTCTCCCGCAAGATCACCGGCTCCCCGAGGCTGAAAACCGGCGCGCCGAACCAGCTGCGCGCCGTAGCCCGCGGACCGCCCGCGGGCCCTGACGGGAGGGAACTCCGATGTCCTTCGATGCCCCGCAGCCGCAGCCGCAGCCGCAGCCGCAGCCGCAGCCGCAGCCCCCGGCCCAGCCCCAGCCGCAGCCCCAGCCCCAGCCCCAGCCCGAGACTCGAGCCCAGCGGCCGCCTGCGGGGAACCCGGGCGCCGATCCGGCCGTGCTCATGCTCCTGGCGGCTTTCGTCGTCGCCGGGATTCTGGGCGCCACCGTGTACGTGGTCGCCGTTCACCCGAGGCTGGCGAACCCGGTCATCGCCGCCGCGACCGTGGCCGCCCCGCTGGTCGCCGTCCTGATCGAGGTCTACCTCCGCCGGCGTTGACGGCCCTGCCACACCCCGACGGGGGCGCCGCACACAGCGCCCCCGCCCTCCGGCACAAGATCTGCGGCGCAGCAGATGACGGACCCAGCGCGGGCCGCTGCCACCAGCGGCCCGCGCCGCCGCGTGCCCGGCCCCGCCGCGCGGGTTTTCACCAGGACGGGGGGTCCTCCATGGGCCGTCAGTTGACGCGGTGCTCGCTCCGACCCGTGCCGGCAGTCGGGGGAGTGGCGGTGGTCGCGGCGGCCACCGCTTTCTGTCTGCGTGGCACCGGTTCGCAGTCCTCCGCAGGGGTGAATTTTTCCCTCGCGTACGCGTAGGCGGCTTATGCGGTGTGCTCACAACTCGCCCAAGAATCATGGCTATTGGCAGCAAACGGGATTTTTCGGCATGTTTCCGGCGCGACCCGGTGGTCGGGCCGCCGATGGGTGATCGGAGTGCGGTTCGTGGCGCGTTCGGTGCGGGAGCAGTACGACGAGAACCAGGCGGCGGGCCGGCTGCGGGTGCCGGTGCCGGTGCCGGTGGCGGGGCGGTGGGCGGCGGGTTCGGGTCTGGTCCCGCTGGCGGATGCCGGTCCGGGGTTGTGGTCGCGGGCGGTGGTGGAGGCCGCCGACCCGGAGCAGGTACGCGCGGCGCTGCGGGGCCCGATCGGTGCCGGGGTGGCGGCGGACCGGCTGACGCAGGCCCTCGGGGAGCCGTTGCCGATTCTCCGGCCGAGGGTGACCGCTGCGGCGGTCGGCCACCTCGTGAAGGCCGGTCTCCTGGTCCGCTCGGCGGGGAGGTGCAGTTCCCCGACGTCCATCCGGACCAGGTGGCCGCCCTGGGCCGCCGCCGGGACCTGCTGGCCCTGCTCGACCGGCACGTCCCCCTCGGCCCGGACCAGGCCGCGGTGCGCCTGGGCGTCGGCCGGAGGGGAAGCAATCGGACGCAGTGGCAGGACCGCAAGGCCGTCTGCCGGGACGGTGAACTGACCTTCGCGACGGCGTGCCCTGGTTCCTGCGCAGGCCGTTAGTCCGGCATGAAGATCCTTTCCATGCCGGCCACTGTGCTGGCCGCGGCCGTGAAGCCGTTCACCTCGGCCGGTTTCAACGCTGAACGTCCCGGGTGCCGGACGGCTCGGGCCGTCGCCGTGGCCATGGCCGTCACCGGCTCACTGGTGCCGCTTGGCGTGGCCGGCCCGGCCCACGCGGCCGAGGTCGTACACGAGAAGGTGCACGAGAAGGTGTTCGACAAGCCTGGCGAATGGTCGTGGCGCGGATCGGGGGAGGTCACGGTCTGGCTCTGGGGCGCGGGTGGTGGTGGCGGGGGCGCCACCGGCGGCACCGGTGGTGGTGGCGGCTCTGGCGGGGGCCTGGCCGCGAACGCCGGTGGCGGTGGTGGCGGTGGTGGGGGTGGGGCAGGTGGCGGCGCAGGAGGAGGCGGCGGTGCCGGACAGTTCGTCACCTGTACCTTCTGGGTGGCCGACGGGCTGATGATCAAGGTCGGTGAAGGCGGCCCCGGGGGCTCGGGTGGATCGGGCAGGGGCGACACCGATCCGGGAGGTGGGGGCGGCACTACCTTCGGGGGCTCCGACGGCGCAAGGGGATGGACCGGCCACGCCGGTCGCAGCGGCAGCGCCTCCAAGGGCGACACGACCGTCCTTGGGGTCCGCCTTGGGCCCGTCGATCCCTTCGACCAGACGTATGCCAGTGCCGCCGGTGGAGGCGGCGGTGCAGCGGGGCAGGCCGGCGGCGCAGGTTCCGGCGGCGGTGGAGGCTACGACGGAACGTTCGGCGGGGGTGCCCCAGGTACGGGAGGAGCCGGCGCGAGCGAACCGGGTGCCCAGGGCGACGGCGGGAAGACCGGCTCCGGCGGCACCTGCAAGCAGGGCTTCTTCGAGCTGCCCCACACGGCGACCCCGGGCGGCACGGGCACCAACGGCACCGCTGGCACGGCCGGCAGCGCGGGAAGTGCCGGCAAGAGCGGTAAAGGCATTCAGAACGGCACAGTGAGCGGCGGCGACGGCGGCCGCCCCGGGACAGGTGGGCAGCCAGGCAAGGGCGGCGCCGCCGTCATCTTCGGCGGCAAGTCCTACGGTGCCGGCGGGGACGGCGGGGCGGGCGGCGCGGGTGGCTCGGGCGCCTACGGCGGCCACGGCGGCTGCTACAAGCCGAGCTTCGGCGGCGGCCTGAGCTGCATGCCCGGCGACGAGGGCGGCTACGGCCACCGCAGCCAGTCCGGAGGCTCCGGTACGGCCGGCCACAACGGAGCTGTCATCGTCACCTGGACCACGACCGAGTGAGACACGGGGTGGGAGCGTGCAGGGCCGACCGCGCGGTCCCGCCCCGCGATCACGATCTGGGCCCATGGCTGATTCCCCAGTGGCCGTTGGAGCCATGGGCTCCGCGTGCAGCGTGACAGTGACGTGTGCCGCTCAAAGTTGGGTGGCGCACGATCAAGGTTCGACTTGGGGGCAGCCCTGCTTGACGAGGCGTAGCGACTGGCACTCCCGAGGAGCTGACCTCGCGCAAGGGACGCCTGGCTCGGTGCTCGCGCCGATGTGGGTGTGGGGCGAACGTGCGCCGCGCGTGTGCTGTCGTGCGCCCCCGCGTACCCGGATGAGCGGATGGCTGGTGGGCACATCCTCACAGGAGGCGGCTGGCGATACGGCTGGGGCCCGTGAGGGAAGAGAAAACGATTCTGCGTCTCGCGCGGGGTGGGCGGGTGGTTGTCGGTCGGTGTGCTGCCGGACAGGCATCGGAGGGAGGGGGCGTGGTGGGGGTTCAGCGGGTCGGGGGTGGTGTGTCGTGGTGGGGTCACGTGGTCAGGCTGGTGGGTGATCCCCTCGCTTTTCTCAGTTCTCTGCGGGGAGGGCCGGCGGTGGTGAGGATGCAGCTCGCCAGACGTTCGGTGTATGTGGTCAACACGGTGGAGGCGGCGCACCAGGTGCTGGTGTCGTCGGTGTTCGACAAGGGCGGCCTGTTCATGGACTCGGCGCGGGTCCTGGTCGGCAATGGTGTGATCACCTGCAGCAACGCCGATCACCAGCGTCAGCAGCCGGTGATGCGGCCTGCGTTCCACCGGGACCAGGTGGCCCGGTATGCCCCGGTGATGAGCCACTGCATCGCGCAGGCGATCGACGGGTGGCGGGAGGGGGAGCGGATCGATGTGAAGCCCCGGATGTACGCACTGGCGGCCCAGGTGGTGGCGCGCACCCTGATCGCAGCCCCGGCGGGCCGTAAGGCAGCGGACACCATGGCCGCGGCCCTGCCGGTGCTGCTGGAGGGCATGTTCCGCCAGATGCTGGTTCCCTGGCCGCTGCTCCACCGTCTTCCGCTGCCGGCCAACCGCCGTTTCCGTCAGGCACAGGCCCGTCTGGAGCGGGCCGCTCGTGAGGTGATCGCACAGTACCGGGCCGGCGGGGCACCAGGGCATGACTTGCTGTCCCTGGTGATGGCCGCCGCCGCCGACGACGGCCGCCCGCTCGACGACACTCAGGTGCGTGATCAGATCCTGTCGGTGCTGGCCGCGGGCATAGAGACCACCGCATCCCTGCTCGCCTGGACCCTCCACGCCCTGGCCGACCACCCGGACGTGGAGAGCCGGCTGTGGGCCGAGCTGGACCGCGAGCTCGCCGGAAACACTCCCACCCTCGCCGACATCGAGCGCCTGCCCTACACCCGGCAGGTCCTCATCGAGGTGCTGCGGCTGTGGCCCCCGACCTGGATGCTCAGCCGCATCACCCTGCAGGAGACCGTGCTCGCCGACTTCACCGTTCCCGCGGGCGCGGAGGTGATCGTCTCCCCCTACGCCCTGCAACGCGACCCCGCCGTCTTCCCCGACCCGGAGCGCCTGGACCCGGACCGGTGGCTGCCCGACCGCGTCACCCCCGCCCAGCGCCAGGCGTTCACGGCCTTCGGCGGCGGGCGCCGCAAGTGCCTGGGCGAGCACTATGGCATCACGGAGACCGTCCTCGCCCTCGCCACGATCAGCAGCCGCTGGCAGCTGCGCAAGACCGGTGCCACCCCCTTGCGGCCGCTGCCGCGTTTCCTTCTCACCCCCAAGGCCGGCCCTCTGATCGCGACCCGCCGCACGGCTGCGGCCGACGGGAGCCGGACCGGCGGAGGCCGGCCGTGAAGAGAACCTCAGTCCCTGCAGAAGGCGCCGCCCCCGCAGGCGGCATAGTCAGGTCGCCTGAAGGACACCCCCGGTTTCGGATGCCGCTCTTCCCCCGGTTCACGCCCGCCCGGCGCCGCCCCGGACTCGCTGCATTGGAACAGCGCTGCGCAGCCCGCCTCGCCGCGCTCCTGCGCGACGCCTACGACAGCCAGGAGGAGCTGGAGACGTTCTTGGAACACCGCACCAGCCTGTGGAACCTGCTCACCTATGCCGACGCACGCGAGGACCGCATCGACCTGGTCTGCGCCTGGATCGACGTCCTGTTCAGCATCGACGACGTCTTCGCCCAGGCACCGCCGTCCCGGATCCGGCAGCTGGGCATCCTCGAGCTGCCTGCCGTCCTCGACGGCAGACCGCCCGTCGTGGAGACCGCCTTCACCCGGGCCTTCGAGCAGCTGCGGGACCAGACCTTTCCCCTCGCACCCCACCGGGTGTGGCAGCGCTACGCGCGAACCCTGCATGAGTTCTTGGAGGCCTGCCACGCCGAACGTGACCTCACGCGGGACCTCGCATCACTGGACCTGCCCACCTACGAGAAGTATCGCAACAGCTCGATCGGGGAATGCTGCTTCCCCCTCCTCGAATTCGGCCTCGGCATCGACCTGAGCGACCGCCTGGAGAAGCTGCCCGAACTGAGGCGCCTCAACATGCTGGTGGCACGCCACTGGATCGGCGTCAATGACGTCTTCTCCTACCGCAAGGAGCTCTACAGCGGCGACACCATGAACGAGATCCAGCTCGCGCTCGCCGAGAACGGCGGCGACCTCCAGGCAGCCGTGGACCGCATCGCCGCGACCGTCCACCGAGTCGAAATCGAATTCGATGGGCTCACGGCCATGCTGCGAGCTGGCGTGGCAGGCCGGGACAGCGGCCTGCGCGCCTACCTGGACGCGCTGGAGGCGATGATCGCCGGAAACCTCGAATGGTCCTACCTCACCCCCCGCTACAACGGCCGCGGCCACACCTGGAACGGCCTGACCGATGCCATCGTCATCCTCACCCCCGACAAAACCCTCTACCTGCCCATGAGCACGCCCCCGCACCGGACACGGGGCGACGCGCTCGCCCCCGGCCGACCGTCGTAAGGGCAGAGTCCGAAACGACGGGCGCAACCCGCGGGAGATCGCTAGAGCTTGAGTTTGATTTGCAGACGGGCCACCTGCTTGCGGGCGGGGGTGGTGATGACTACGTCGACGAGGTAGTTGCCGCTGGGAAGAGTCCCGGGGATGCTCGTTTCCTTGGTGATGGTGGCTTGCTTGTCCTGCTGGTCGATCGTGACGTTGGAAAGGAAGTCGTAGTCCTTGTCCACGACGGTGAGGATGCCCAGCCTGGCTGTGACGTGCATGTTGGTTCCGGCTGGGATGTCTTCGCGGAGATCGCCCTGCGCAGTAAGCGTGGCTTTGTGTCCCTTCCTCGGCGTATCGGGGTTGATGCTGACCGTGCGAATCCGGAAAACGTCCGTCGGGCTGCCGCAGTCGAAGACGATGTGCCCCGTGACGGGGCGGCAGCTGGCTGCAACGGCCGGGTTAGCGGGGGAGGCCAGGGTGCCGGCGAGTGCGACAGCACCCGAAGCCAGGACAGTGAGTACACGCTTGATGCTCATGACACGCCAACGATCTTCATCCGCCAAGGTCACCGCGACGACGGGCGACTGCCTGTCCCGTCTCATTCGATCTTGCCGCCCAGCGGCGACCTGACCTGCGGAGATGCAAAGTCGGGTGAGATGCCGATGCCTAGTCGTCTCACTTGACGTTGTCAGACGCTGATCTGGGCTGTCTCTGGCGGAGGGCGGTGTCGTCACCGCGACGGTACGGGCCGGGGACCATACCGGCCGGTGCGGCGCCCCGCAGCAGGTCACGCACGCAGGCCTCGAGGTCTGGGGCCGGGAGCAGCCCGTGCCCGTGCAGGGCCCCGGCCGCAATGCCGGTGCAGTCGGTCTCCGCGGGAAAGCCGTTGCCGCGAGGGAAGATCCGGTACCGCTGCCGCCATCGGCCTGCCCCGGTCTGGCAGGCCAGCCGCGCCGCCAGCTCCCTGCCCGTGCCATCTTTGCCCGGGGGCAGCAGCATGAGCGTCACCATCGCCGAGAACGCCTCACACGCCAAGTCGAAGCCCGGGTCCATCCCGAAGTGCTCCCGCAGCAGCGAGCGACAGCTCCGCCGATGGCGCCCCACCGCCCCCCACCGACCGGCTCGAGTAGTCCAGGGCGCGCGCAGCGGCATACCCCAGCACCCGGTGGCTCAGCCGATAGCCGGCTCTCCCACGCAGACCCCGCCACCGCTCCTCGTTCCTGCCCCTGTCAGCGGCTGGTTTGAAACGGTGGTGAGGCAGAGTTGGGCGGACCGAGATGGGGGCACTCTGACCGCCCGCCAGCACCATCAGATCCACGCTCCGTGCCGCCAGCCGGACTGACAGCCGGAGCCCGGCGACCGGGCGTGGTGGGGTGATGGCGACCGGAGGCAACGTCGTGTGCGGGCCGTCGCCCTTCGTCGGGTGACATCCCACACTGCTGCGCTCGGGTGGTGAAATCCGATGCCCGGGCGCGAGAACGCCCGCCGCTGGGATACGGCTCCGCGTTTTGTCAGGGCCGGTAGCAGGCCAGGCTGGAGCTGATGAGGTGGTCGACCTGGGTGTCGCTCAGGTCGGCGTGGAGGGAGAAGCGGACCAGGGACCGGGTCCGTGGGGTGGCGGGCGGGCAGAACACCGATCCGAAGACGCCGGCCTGTTCGAGTCCGTCGCGCAGGGTCATGGTGTGGCGTTCGTCCCCGCCTACCAGGGAGAGGATGTGACTGCCGGAGCTGTGAAGATCGACGCCGGCGTCGGTGAGTTCGTGCCGTACACGGGTGGCGATCTCGGCCAGTCGGGCACGGCGCCAAGTGTCGGCCCGGACGACGGCGAGGGTTTCGGTGAGGCCGGCGATGTCATGGGGCAGGAGCGTGGAACTGAAGACGGCGGGGTGGGAGCGCATCTTGAAGTAGCCGGTGAACGCTTCCTCACAGACGGCGATGAATCCGGCGCGGCCGGCGAAGGCCTTGGAGAGGGAAGCCGTTTGGAAATGCACTCGGCCGTTGAGCCCGGCGGCGCCGGTCATGCCCTCACCCAGGTCGCCGTGGGTGCCCAGGGAGTGCGATTCATCGACTACCAGCACGCACGCGTACTCGTCTGCGAGGTCCGCCACCCGGGCGAGGGGGCAGAGGCTTCCGTCGGTGCTGTAGATCGAGTCGACGAGGATGATGCCGGGCCCGTGGTCGGCGATACGCCGGCGCAGGTGGGCAGTGTCGTTGTGGCGGAACCGGTGCAGGGCGGCGCCGGAGATCCGGGCGCCTTCCCACAGCGACATGTGCGCCAGCATGTCGATGTACACCGGCGTACCCGGCTCGGCCAGGGCTTGAAGAAGGCCGGTGTTGGCTGCCCACCCCGACTGGCACAAGATTCCGGCCGGCGCACCCATGTGCCTGGCCAGGTCCGCTTCCAGGCGCAGCTGCGGGTGGTCACCGCTGAGGAAGACGCCGGACATCAGGGTGTCGTTGCCGTCCGCGGTGAGCGTCTCGGCCATGGCTTTGACGATGCGCGGGTGGCGGGCCAGAGCGAGGTAGTCGTTGCTGTTGACCATGACTGCGCCCGGGGGCGGTTTCATTCCGTGCAGGGGGTGGCGGCCGTCCCAGTCTTCGCGGACCCGCCGGGCGTGACGCTCAAGCCCTGCACGGAACAGGGCGGGAAGACACGGGGCGACCGTGGGGCTGACTGTCATGACGCGTGGAGACCTCTTGCCGACGGGCCGTCAAATTCGCGGGAGAGCCGTATCAAAGCAGATGGGCGATCGTTTCCTCCGGTGTGATCACCATCGGGTGATCTTTGTGCCTGCTGGGCGGATATAGAGGAGAAGACCGATGGAAGCTGCTACCGGCGTTCTGGACAAGAAGCTCGCCCGTGCCTTCGCCATGCTGGACGCGGACGGGGACGGCAACCTGCGCGAGGAGGACCTCCTCGCGCTCAGCAACCGCCTCGCGGCCGCGTTCGGCATGAGCGGTGACGCCACGAAGATCACGCGCCTGCGGGAGTCCTTCACCCGGCTGTGGGCCCACGACCTGTCCACCATGGACGCCGACCGCGACGGGCAGCTGGACCGCTCCGAGTTCATCTCCGGCATGCGCAAGGCCGCCGCCAACGACCGCGAAGGGCTCCTGCAGCGCCTGAGCGTCATGGTGGACGCGTGGATGGACATCTGTGACACCGACGGCAACGGCCTCATCGACGAGGACGAGTTCCAGACCATGTACATCAAGTCGCTGGGCGCCTCGCCCGCCGACCTGAAGGTCGCCTTCGCCAAGCTCGACACCGACGGCGACGGCACCCTGGGACGGGAAGAGATCCGCCGCGCCACCGAGGAGTACTACACCAGCGAAGACCCCACGGCCCCCGGAAACTGGCTCTTCGGCAACCTGTAATTCATGCACGGCCATGAGCGGTCCTCCAAAGGGACCGCTCATGGCGATCCGAGCTCCCGGTCAGCGATGGCGCGCAGTTGGTCGGCTGGCCGTCTCATGAGCGGGCTGAGCGTGCCCTTCGACGACGAGGGAGGGCAGCCAGGGGAGCTGTCGCAGGGAGCGGTGGTAGCTGTCGGGGTGGCCGAGCTGCCGGACCGGGAGGACTGCTGGCGGCCGCGGACGGGCCCGGCCGCGAGGGCCACTACCTTGCCGGGGTCTCGTCGTTGTCCCCGTGAGGGGCGCGGCCGGCCGGCCGCGGCATCGCTGTCGGGCTGGGAAGGGCGTGGGGGCATTGGTGATGCCGTCGGGCGGCCGGAGTGTGCTGGTGACGGGGGCGACGGGAGGTTTCGGCCGGGTGATTGTGTTCCGTCTCGCCACCGCGGGCTGGGACGTGATCGCCGGAGCACGTGACCGGGACAAGGCGCGGGACCTCGTGGCGGATGCCGCCGAGCGGGGCCTTGCCCTGCGCACCGTTCAGCTGGACGTGGCGTGCGAGGCATCCTGCCGCCAGGCGCTGCAGGAGTGCGTCGAGATGACCGGAGGCGGCGGCCCGTGGGCGCTGGTCAACAATGCCGGCATCCCGCAGGCAGGCGCGGTCGCCGACGTGGACGACGAGCACGCCCGTCGCCTGCTGGAGGTGAACCTGCTGGGTCCGGCCCGGCTGTGCCGGCTCGTCCTGCCGGCGATGGCCGCCTGCGGCGGCGGCCGGATCGTCAACATCTCCTCGGGCCTGGGCCGGGTCCCCTGGCCGATGGGCGCCTGGTACAGCGCCGGCAAGCACGCCCTCTCGGCCCTCACCCACTGCCTGCGCGTAGAGGCCGCCCACCTGGGCGTCCGCGTCAGCCTGGTGGAACCCGGCGCGTTCGCCACCCCCATGCTCGGCCGTGCCCTGACCGACCTCGACACCCTCCGCGATCCGGCGAACCCAGGATACGAGAGCACCACACGCCTGTTCACTGCCGTGGACCGCCGGGTGCCCGGCCCCGAACCGGTGGCACGCACCGTCGAGACATGCCTGACGGCCCGCCGGCCGCGTCCCCGCTACGTCGTCGGCCGGGAAGCCCGCTTCCTCGTCCCCCTCCACACGATGCTGCCGCTGAGCCTGACCGACCGCATCAAGCACGCGGTCACCGGCCTGCCCCGCACCCCCGCTGCGGCAGCCCGGCCGCCAGGCCAGCGACCCGCCGGCGAAAGGTCCGGCCCCGTGAAGGAGACCGCGTGAGCACCCACAGCCGCATCACCCACACTGCAATCCATCTGCCCGCCCGACGCCAGCACGTGACCGAGATCGAACAACGCCTGCACCGCCACAGCCCCGCCCTCAAACTCCCCGCAGGCCTCCTGCAGCGCACCTTCGGCCTGAACCAGCGCACAGTCGCCGATCCCGGCGACCTGCCCTCCGACCTCGCAGCCCGGGCCGCCAACCGCCTCTTACACACCGCCCGCCTCTCACCGGCCGACATCGACCTGCTGCTCTTCGCCGCCGTCAGCGCCGACGTCCGCGAACCGGCCAATGCCCACATCGTCGCGGCGAAGACGGGCATGACCTGCCCGGCCTTCGACATCGGCAACGCCTGCAACGGAGTCATCAACGCCCTCCAGGTCGCCGACGCCCTCATCCGCACCGGCCAGCACCGCCGCGTCCTGATCACCTGCGGGGAAACCCTCACCCGCCTCTCCCGATGGAACCTCACCCGCGATCAACTGCGCACCGGACTGACCTCCCTGACCGGCGCCGACTTGGGTGCCGCCCTTCTGGTGGAGTCCTCACCCGTGCCCGGCATCACCGGCTCGGTGTTCCTCGCCAACTCCGGGGGATGGCCCGCCGCCACCCTCTACGACCCCCACCACGCTCCCGACCACCCTCAGGGCCTTCACGTCGACTCCGAGGCCCTGCTGGGCTCCTTCGTCGACCTTGATGTCCAGGGGGCCCAGTGGCTCAAGGAACAGCACGTCGATGTCCGCGATCTCGATCTCGTCTGCGTCCACCAGCCGTCCGTGCCCTTCGTGGACGCCTTCCGCACCCGCATGGGCATCGACACCGCGCAGATCATCCCTACTTTCCCGCACACCGGGAACGCCGCCGCCGCGACCCTGCCCCTCCAACTAGCCCACGCCGTCGGCCACCGCCGACTGGCGCCGGGCGACACGGTCGCGCTCTTCGGACTCGCCAGCGGCGCCAGCGGCGCGGTGATGCTCCTGCGCTGGTGACACCGACAGCACCTCCTGAAGCCCCCACCTCCACCTGCCCCGGACGTGCCTGGATGGGCGTGGGCGAAGGGCGTGTCAGCGATCTTGTGTAAGTCGGGTGGTGTCATTGGATGCTGAGCCGGTCCTCGAAGAACAGTGAGAACTGGTTCAGTGCCTCTTTCCAGTGTGGGGCGACGTGGTTTGCGTCGCGCGCTTTGGGGTTGATCTGTTCGCGGACTGCGAGGTAGAGGACCTTCAACGCGGCCTGTTCCGAGGGGAAGTGACCGCGATTCCGGGTGGCCTTGCGGAGGCGGGCGTTCATCGATTCGACCATGTTCGTGGAGTAGACCACCGTCCTTATGGCCGGCGGGAACGCCAGGTAGGGCGTGAACTCCGGCCAGGCCGACCGCCAGGTCCGCACGATCGCCGGGTAGCGTTCACCCAGCTCAGAGGCCGCGAACAGGTCGAGGGCCTGTTCTGCCGCCTGCTCGGTCAGGGCCGTGTAGATGGCCTTGAGGGCCGGCACCAGCTTCGGGTGGTCACGCACCGACGACAGCCTGAGCGAGGCTCTGGTCAGGTGGATCACGCAGGTCTGGACGGTGGCCTTGGGCCAGGTCACGGTGACCGCGTCAGGCAGGCCCTTCAAGCCGTCGCAGACCACGATGCAAACGTCCTCGATGCCCCGGTTCCGCAGCTCGGACAGCACTGCCATCCACGTGGTGGCGCCTTCGCCCTCGGAGCCGACCCACAGACCGAGGACGTCTTTGCGGCCGTCCATGTCGACGCCGACGGCCAGATAGACCGGCTTCGAGGTCACCGAACCGGAGCGGATCTTCACCCACAATGCGTCGATGTAGATGATCAGCCAGACCGGGTCGAGGGGCCGGTTCTGCCAGGTCACGAGCTCGTCAATCACCGCGTCGGTGACCTTGCTGATCAGGTCGGGGCTGACCTCGACCCCATAGATCTGCGCGAGGTGGGAGCGGATGTCGCGCACGCTCATCCCGCGGGCGTAGAGGGAGAGGATCCGGTCGTTGAAGCCGGCGAGCCGGCGGGCGTTCTTCGGGACCAGACGCGGTTCGAAGTCGCCGTTGCGATCCCGCGGCACCGCAAGCGTGACCGCTCCGGCATCGGTCAGAACCGTCTTGGGCGAGGTCCCGTTGCGGGAGTTCCCCGACCCATGACCTGCCAGATCTCCACGCTCATAGCCGAGGTGCTCGCTCATCTCGGCTTCCAGGGCCCGCTCCAGAACGGCCCGGGTGATCTCCGTCAACAGCCCGCCCTCACCGAGCAGAGCCGCCCCTGAGGCGTCCGCTTTGTCGAGCAGCCGCTCGACCACCTCGTCGACCATCGCGTCGCCGGCCACGGACGTGGCCGCTTCTTCTTTGTCTGCCATCACTCGTCCGATCCGCCCGACCCACAGGCCCGAGGCCGAGCCCCGGGCCAGGCTTCCACATCACGGACTTACACGATCTTTCAGACACGCTCCTCCCAAACAAGCCGCCGGAAACAGGGGCTAAGAACTGCTATCGGAATGACTTCAGGCGCCGCCAGCAGATGAGTGAGCAAGCGAGGCTGAGGAATGCCTCGTGGATGTCGTCGCGTACTTCCCAGCGGATCCGTAGCCGGCGGAACCAGTGCAGGTGGGCGAAGGTCCGCTCGACGACCCAGCGGTCGGTGCCGAGGCCGGATCCGTGTGGGACGCCGCGTCGGGCGATGACGGGTTTCACGCCCAGGGCCCAGGCCAGACGCCGGTACTTGTCGTGGTCGTAGCCGCGGTCCCCGAGCACGGTGTCGGGCCGCTGACGCGGTCGGCCGCGCTTGCCGCGGACCGGTGGGACGGCTTGGAGAAGGGGGATGAACTGGGTGACGTCGTTGCGGTTGCCGCCGGTCAGGGTGGCAGCAAGCGGAATGCCGGTGGCGTCGGTGATCAGGTGGTGCTTGCTGCCATTCCTGCCCCGGTCAACGGGGCTTCGCCCTGTCTTGGGGCCCCCTTTAACGCGCGTATGTGGGAGCCGTCGACCACGGCCCGTGAGGAGTCCAGGGCATCCGCTCCACGAAGCCGGGCCAGAAGGGTTTCGTGTAGTCGTGGCCAGACGCCAGCCTCGGTCCACTCGGCCAGGCGTCGCCAGCACGTCATGCCCGACCCGAAGCCCAGTTCCTGCGGGAGGTGTTCCCATGCGATCCCGGTGTGCAGGACGAACAGGATGCCCTGGCACACCAGCCGGTCCGGATGCCGCTTCCGACCAGGATGACGAGCCCGACGCTCCACCCTCGGCAGGAGCGGCTCGATCACCACCCAAAGCTCATCGTCTACTTCCCACGGCTTCCGCCGAGCCATCCTGCACCCCCAGATCAAGGCTCTTCAGGGCCATCCAACCAGCCCGAAGATCATTTCGTTAGGGGCTGTAAGACCGTGTCCTATGTGGTGAGGCGGTCGTTGGGTAGTCCATGGGGCGGGGTACGTGGAGTTGGATTGTTCCGGAGGGGCTGTGGGAGATAGCCAAGCCACTGATCCCGCCGTCGAAGGTGCGGCCGCAGGGTGGCGGAACGCAGGACACGCCTGATGAGACGCTGTTCGCGGCGATCATTTACGTGCTGGTCAGCGGGTGTGCCTGGCGAGCCCTGCCACCCTGCTTCGGCGTATCGAAGTCGACGGCTCACCGCCGGTTCCTGATCTGGTCGAGAGCTGGAGTGTGGGGCCGGCTGCACGAGGAGATCCTGCACCGGCTCCACGACGCCGGGCTCCTCGATCTCTCCCGCGCCGTCCTCGACTCCGCCCACGTGCGGGCCAAAAAGGGGGCGAACTCACAGGTCCGAGCCCCGTGGACCGGGGGAAGCCGGGTTCCAAGATGCACGTCCTGTCGGACGCGGCCGGACTGCCCCTCCTCGTCGGCCTCTCGGCCGCCAACACCCACGACAGCCAGGCCCTGAAGCCCATGGTGCTCGGTCACCAAACGAGACACGACCCCCATCGCGGCCGCCACTTCAAGCCCCAGCGCCTGCACGCTGACAAGGCTTACGGCATACCTGAACTGCGGAAATGGCTCCGCGGCAAACGGATCGGCGTCCGCATCGCCCGCAAGGGCATCGAGTCGAGCGAACGATTACTGAGGTTTTCAGGGTGGGGTCGGTGGGTTGATGGTCAGGCCGGTGGCGGTGAGGCAGCCGTCGATCACGTGGGGCCGGAGTTGGATTCTGCGTAACTCGCGGCGGAGCTTGCGGTCGAGGTCGTCGGGGGTGTCGAAGGCAGTGTTGGCCGTGGCCCTGCGCAGGAGTGACCAGACCGCTTCAACAGGGTTCAGGTCTGGCGCATACGCGGGGAGGCGGACGGTGGTGAGCCAGTCGTGTTCGGCCTCGTACTGTTTCAGGCCGGCGGCCAGGTGGGTGTTGAGATTGTCCCAGACCACCACGATCGGTCCGTCGAGCTGGATGTGAGCGCGGACCAGCAGGTCGCGGTAGTCCTTCCAGGAGAAGCTCTTGCGTGCGCCCTTGAGGAGGAGATGGGTGCGGGGGCGGTGGATGAGGCGGCTCTTCTCGCCGGGTTTGTAGCAGCACAGCGCGGCGACCGAGGTCCGGCGGCGGGACCTGCCACGGACGCGGATGACGGGGGTCTGCCCGCGCCGTCCCCAGGTGCGGGCGACCGGCGGCGTCATCGAGAAGCCGGCTTCGTCCTCGAAGACGAGCCATGCCCCGGACGCCGCCGCGAGGCTTTTACCCGCGGCCACACCTCCTTCTTCCACAGCTCCACCGCGTGCTCGTCACGCTCGAGTGCTCTGCGGGCGGGTGCCTGCCAGGACCAGCCGTGCCGTTTCAGCAGCCGCCAGACCGTCGCCACCGACAGGCTCACCCGAAGATGCCGGCGGATCAGCGTCTGGACCCGGGCCAGGGTCCAGTGTTCGTCCTCGAAGCCGTGCGCCGACGGTCCCTTGCCGAGTTCCGCCTCGAGCACGGCGAACTGGGCATCGGTGATAGTCGGCGAGTTCGCCGGGCCCGCCGAGCGCAAGCCCTCCATGCCGCCCTCGCGCCAGGCACGACGCCAGCGTTCCACCGACCTGACACTCACCCGCAGCTCTTTCGCGATGACCGCGGTCTTCTCGCCCGCCGCGAACCGCTCGCCGGCCTGAAGCCGGATCCCCTCACGAAAAGCCCGACGCTCAGCGGTCAGGCCCCCACCCTCCGGATAACGCATACCAACGGCATACCGCAGGGATCATGAACCGTCACTACCCGATGACAACCCGAAATCCTCAGTAGGGCGTCGGCGGTGGGTGATCGAACGGACCATGTCCTGGCTGACCGGCTACCGCCGACTCAACCACCGCTACGAACGCAACCCGCGCAACTACCTGGCCTTCCTCGGACTCGCCGCAGCCCTCTGCTGCTACAAACGCCTCCGCCGCCTCACCACATAGGACACGGTCTTATGGGCCGTACTGGACGAATCGTCGCTGCGGCGCGTCGTAGGCAGCCGCGAGGTCATGCGCGAGCAGTTGGACCATCTGATCCACATCGGATCCCAGCCGCACATCACCGTGCAGGTTCTCCCCCACGATGTGGGGGCGCACCCTGGCGTCTCGGGGCAGTTCGCGCTGCTCGAGTTCGCCGACGCCGCCGACGCGAGCTTGGTGTATTTGGAAAGGTTCACCAGCGATCTCTATCTGGAGAAACGATCCGACGTCAGGCTCTACGGCGATATGTATGCGCACCTGCAGGCTCAGGGGCTGAGCCCGGACGGTACCCGGAATTTCATCGACGAAGCCAACAAGGCGTACGTCGGCAAGGAATTTGGCCCAGACGCCCGCACGCCGTCCCGGCCGGACCCGTGAGTGCTGTGCGGTACGCATCCTGACGTCGAAAGCCGAGCCCCTGGACGACGTGTCCAGGGACTCGGCTTCGGGCGATGTCGAGACCGGTCGGTCAGAGGCGTGAGGCTGTCACGCCTGCCATGTGCCGGCTAGTCCTGTCGGGTTGTTGCACCTCGGCGGGTCCGCTTCA
>NZ_JAPEPX010000002.1 GCF_026339935.1 Streptomyces sp. NBC_01551 | reverse complement strand
GTGTCGAGTGTGGCGTGGTCGTCGGGAAGCAAGGTCCGCTGGAGGTCGGGCAGCAGCTCTTTGCACAGGTCGCGGGCGCGAGCGGGGCTGCCGGCACGGCCGGTCCAGCGAGCGAGGCCTGCCCTGCTGATGAGGGTGCCGGAGTCGTCCGCGCCTACCAGCCGCTCGTGTTCGGTGATGAGGTTGAGGTAGAGGTCTCGTGCGGTGACCGGGTCTCCGGCCTCACCTGTCCAGCGCGCGAACTCGCGGCGAGCGTGCAGGGTTTCCGGGTGATCGGGGCCGAGAGCCCGCGTGACGTCGGTGATGAGGTCGGCGTACAGGTCGCGTGCGGTGACCGGGTCTCCGGCCTCACCTGTCCAGAATGCGAGCCCCTCACGGGTGAGCTGAGTGTCGGGGTGGTCGGGCCCGAGGGCGCGTTCGCTGTCGGGCACCAGAGCGGCGAGGAGGTCGCGTGCGGCGGCCGGGTCTCCGGCCTCACCTGTCAGGAGGGCGTGCTCGTGGCGCGTGTTGAGGGTGCCAGGATGGTCGGCTCCCTGGACACGGTGACGGTTGGGTAGCAGAGCGGAGTAGAGGTCGCGTGCAATGGCCAAGTCTCCGGCCTCGCCCGTCCAGTACGCGTGCTCGTGGCGCGTGTTCAGGGTGTCGGGGTGGTCAGGTCCGTGGACACGTTCGCGGTCGGTGACGAGGTCGGCGTACAGGTCGCGGGCGGTCTCCGGGTCTCCGGCCACACCCGTCCAGCGGGCGTGCTCGTGGCGCGCAAGGAGGGCGTTCGCATGCTCGGGTCCCTCGGCGCGTTCCCGGTCGGGTACGAGGCCGGCGTAGAGGTCACGGGCGGTCTCTGGGTCTCCGGCCTCACCCGTCCAGCGGGCATCCTCGTGGCGCGTGTTGAGGGTGTCGGAGTGGTCAGGTCCTTGAGCGCGTTCCTGGTCGGGTACGAGGTCGGCGTAGAGATCGCGGGCGGTCTCTGGGTCTCCGGCCTCGCCCGTCCAGTGCGCGTGCTCGTGGCGCGTGTTCAGGGTGTCGGGGTGGTCAGGTCCGTGGACACGTTCGCGGTCGGTGATGTGATCGGCGTACAGGTCGCGAGCTGTCTCCGGGTCTCCGGCCACACCCGTCCAGCGGGCGTGCTCGTGGTGCGCAAGGAGGGTGCCGGTGTGGTCGGGTCCGTGGACACGCTCGCGGTCGGTGGCGAGGGCGGCGTAGAGGTCGCGGGCCGTCTCTGGGGCTCCGGCCTCACCCGTCCAGTGCGCGTGCTCCTGTCGGGCGAAGAGGGTCTCTGGATTCTCGGCCCCTCGGACGCGCTTGCTGTCGGCAATCAGAGTGGCAAGGAGGTCCCGCGCGACAGCAGGGTCTCCGCTCCGGCCCGTCCAACCGGCGAGGAGGTGCCGGGTGCCCAGGGTTTCGTGGTGGTCGGGGCCCAGGGCCGTGGTCTCGTCCCGCAGGATTCCCACGTACAGGTCGAGGGTGGCTGCCGCGTCTCCGGTCTCTCCGGTCCAGTACGCGTGCTCGTACCTTCTGGTGAAGGTGTCGGGGTAGGTAGGGCCCAGCAACCGGATGGAGGCGCGGGCGAGAGCACCGTACGCGGCGGCGGCCTCGGCCGCGGAGCCGTTTTCGGCTGCCTTCTCCGCAGTGGTGCTCAGCTGTTCGAGGCTGCGGTTGTCCCTGCGGTCTGCGCTGGTGACGGGGTTGTCCGGGACGCGTTCGTGCACGCTCGGGTCCAGTCCCGTTTCGGTGCTGATGCGGGTGACGGTGTCGTCGTCGGTGTCGTTGACGGCCCTCACGCGAGCCAGGACGACGTCGATGTCGTCGCCTCCGGGATCCCGCGGCACCTCGTGCGCCCCGGCGTGTGCCCTGCCGCCGGAGCCTGCCGGTACATGAAGGATGTCGTGCGGGGGCGAGCTCGGTCCGCGCAGGCGGTCGAGTTCATCGGTCAGCTCGTCGATCCGCTCTTGCAGCTGGGACGACAGGGCCTCGGCCTGCCGCTTCTTCTCCTCGGCCCGCTCCAGTTCCTCTTGCGCTCTCGTCTGCTGGCCGAGGGCTTGGCTGAGCCGTTCGTCGGCCGCTTTGACCTCCGCGTCCCCAGCGCCGTTCCTGAGCTGGTCGCGTTCCGCGGCCAGTCCGGTCACGCGTTCCTGCAGCCTGTAGATCACGCCCAGCAGCACCATGATCAGCTTCGCCGAGTTGTCGGCGGCCTGCCGCAGCTCGCCCTGTTGTTCCAGGGAGCGGGTCAGCCGGTCGTAGGTCTCGATCTGCAGCGCCTGTACGGCGGCGATGTCCACCGCACCCTCGGTCGGCCGTGTCGAGGGTGCCGCCCGAGCGGTACGCGGGGGGAGCACCGCGTCCCGCAGCATCCCAGCCGCCTCTTCCTGTCGCCGCTCGCGTAACAGGGGCGGCACGGTCGCCCTGATGAGCGCCGCGACGAACGGCTGCGGCGGAATCTTTCCGGCCAGGTAGGCACTGACCTGGGACTTGGACACGTTCACCTCGCCGGCCAGTACTGCCAGCGTCTTGCCCGACTCGTCCACGCGCGCCCGCAAGAACTCCGCCAGCTTCCCCGCCTGCGTGTTCTCGGGCCGGATCGGCCCCCACGGCCTCCCGCCCGCGGCCCCCCTGACCGGCATAAAGCGCCCCCTTGCCCCGTGCCCGTTGTCCGCCTCGTTCTGGACAACCACCTCTGGGTCCGGAACTTACCTGCGATGTCCTGCCTGCGTGGTCCGGATAGCCCAACTCCGCATCAAGGTCTGCCCCGAGCCGTCACACAGCGGCTCCCGACCGAAAGGGCAGTCCCATGATCGAGATCATCTCCGCCACCGCCGACCTCCTCACGATCATCGGCTCGTCTCTCGCCATCACGCTGGAAGTCCGCCGGGC
The DNA here is from genome assembly GCF_026339935.1 of Streptomyces sp. NBC_01551. Lineage (NCBI taxonomy): Bacteria > Bacillati > Actinomycetota > Actinomycetes > Kitasatosporales > Streptomycetaceae > Streptomyces > Streptomyces sp. NBC_01551. The sequence goes on along the minus strand of NZ_JAPEPX010000002.1, from coordinate 102,459 downwards.
CCGCCGGGAAGCCCGCAACGCCGGGGGCGGCGACGTTTGTGAGGACACGGAGGAGTGAGCCACCGCCCCAGCCGCACAGCCGGGGCGTCGGCCGACGTACTGGCCGTTCCGTTGGTTGCGCGGACGCCGTCGGCTTGCCGACCTCGGTGCAGACCGCGCACAGCTCGCCGACCGCTTGACTCACGAGGCACCGCACGTACGTCACCGCGAACGCGGTCCCCTGGCAGCGGCTCCGCTCCGCCCTCCCTTTCCAGGAAACCCACTGTCAACTGTTCTGGTTTGCGTTTCCTGTCCGGCGTTTGCAAATTTCCCCGGACGGACACCTCCGGACGCTTGCTGAAAAAATTGAATTTACGCAGCTCAGCTCCACTGGAATTGCATCCGGGAGAAAAAGAGAGGTTGCCGGACGCGGGGCACCGGGTGCTTGATGGACCCCGTCACCGAGCGAACCGCGACTCCATTCAGGGGGGTCGTCGCCCGTGTGCCCCATGGCTTCTGTTGGCGCAGACCGCCGGGGAAGGACCGTCACCGTTGGCAGCGGACGACGGAACGTAAAGCTCCAAAAAAGCCTTAACCCCTCGCACAAAAGTGCGGGGGGTTAAGGCTGCTTCCAACGGCCTTGCATAATCCGCTATTCGTGTGCCCTAATCTAGAAATCCGACGCGGAGCTGCCAATCCGCGGGCGGGTGCTCCAGCAACCAAAAAGGTCTGCGCCAACAACTCAAGGAGTGACATGGGCACCAGGCTTCAACGCCTGTTCAAGCGCTTCTCGGGAACCACGAACTGCGTGGTTCCCGAGAAGAAGAAGCGCTTCAAGCCGACGAAGGCGTTCGTCATCGTGATCCTGCTCGCCGTGCTCGCCACGGTGGGCCTGTCCCTCGCCGGGATGCCGCCGGCGACGAGCGTCCAGGTCGTGGTGGCGGTCATCGCCGGTGTCGAGGCGGTACGTCGGCTCACCGCCTCGACCCCCGCGGCAGAGCCGGGCGTCGCTCGATAGCGGCCCGGCACATGGAGAACACCCTCCCTGAGGTGGCGGAGTTCGCGTCCGCGCTCCGCCACCTCAAGGACCACAACGGCCAACCCACCCTGAAGTCGATCCACCGCCACACGCCGTCGCGCATCTCCATCTCGACCCTCTCCAGGATGTTTTCCGGCAAGGCGGTCCCGACCTGGCCTGTCTTGACGGAGGTCCTCTCGCTCCTCCACCAGGGGGACGAGACCAGCGCGCAGCTCGTGGCAGTGATCCACGCCCGATACCAGAGGGCGCGGCTGGCACAGCGCGGCAAGTTCGAGCCTCATCCACTCAGCCGCAGTCAGCACGTGGCTCCGGAAACCGACGATCTCCAGAAGCTCCAGCAAGGGCTCCGCGACCTGATGGCGTCAGCCGGTCTCACCCTCAGGCTCGTTGCCGAGCGCACGGGGGTACCGAAGAGCACGATCTTTGACGGCATCAACCAGAAGCCGCCCCGGAGTCGGCCTCCCAGGCCTGACGTCGTGGCCGCCATCGCACATGCATGCGGCGCCGAGGACCCTGAGTCCTGGTACAGGGTCGCTGAGCGCATGCATGACACCCCGAAGCCGGCCAACACCCGGGCGCGAACGGACCAGTCGGTGACCCTGGACCCGTTCGACGCCGTCATCAAGGCCGCCGTGACACGCCCGGGTGACGAGATCGCGGAGCTGGCCATCAGCTTCAAGGAGGGCGGGAGAGAAGACCTTGCCGCTCGCCTCATCGAGGCAGTGGCGAAGAGCTCCTCGGTCCAGGAGGTCGCCGCCATCACGATCGCCCTCCTCAACCACTCCTCCCCGCACAAGGAGAGCGCCGCAGAGACATCACACCCCCAGCCGGAGACACCCACCTACCCTCCCGAAGCGCCCGCCCCGCTCCCGGCGACGCCCAACCCGCCTCTCGGGGTGTACGGCCCGCCACCGGAGATGCCCGCGCGACCCCGGCAGGAACCAGGCCGCCTCGCACGACTGCTGCGAGCGCTCACGTTGGACCCGTCCCTGTGACCGCCGGAGCCCCGACCCCCGCGTCGTGGCTCCGGCCCTCACGCCTCTGCATCACGATCCGGCGGCCATCACCTGCATCTCCCGACCGACGTACAGAATCGGGTACCTCAACGTCTGCGCACACGGCGCACCCCGTTGAGACGCTGGCTAGCCGCCCCCGCCCCCGCCACATCCGCTGCCGGCGCCGCAGCTGTAGCCCCCGGCGCCGCTGATGCCGATGCCGGAAGGCCCGCCCCGGCCGCGGTTCCGGGGGCCGGGGCGGCGCCGGGGCGCGGGGCGGGTGGTGCGCTTGACGTGGAGTTCGAGCAGGACGGCCGGCCCCAGGGCCTGCTCCAGGGCCGCGAGGAGCTGTCGGGCGTCGGTGTCCGGCGGGAGGACGGCTCGGCAGACGTCGGAGTCGTCCTGGATCAGGCGCAGCGTGAGGACGCGGGTGGCAGGGAGGGGGTCCCCGGCGTACGGCTCCTCGATCTCCTGCTCCAGGCGCAGGCGGTCCGTCTCCTCCATCGGCCGCCACGGACCGCTCCCCAGGCCGCGCACCAGGCGCACCCCGGGGGGATCGCCGGCGGCGGAGAACCTGATCCGGTACACCCGGAAGCAGGCCACGGCCAGTGCGCCCGCGAAGCCCGTCGCGACGGCCGCCGACACCATCCAGAGGGCCGCCACCCCCACCGTGGCCCAGCCGGCGCCGGAGAAGAGCACGATCACCGCCACCGGCAGGACGAGGGCGAGCCCGAGAAGGCCCGTACCGAGCGCGGTCAGCGCGGCGCTCCCCAGCGAGCGCGGCACGGTGAGCCAGGAGGCGCCGCCCGCCCGCAGCACCACGTCCGTCGTCCCCAACTCGCCCTGGTCCACGCCGCCGGGCACCCCCGGGCTGTGTGCCGTCATTGCCTCACGATAGATCTGGCGCCGGGTGACTGACCAGATGCCGTACGCGGGACACCGCGGGCGGCGCTGCGATGCGGCTAGGTGTGTTGTCCGGGCAGGTTGGTGACGCGGCTGGCGGGTACCGTGCCTCGCAAGGCGGAGGGCCGGCCACCCTGACTACCGCGGTTCCGGCAACTGCCTGAGGGCTGAGGGCCCGAACCGGAACCAGGGCCGCAGGGCGGGTGCACAGCCCTGATCCGGCAGCGGCCGTGCAGCTTCTAGACGTAGCGGTCGAGTGGTTCCGCGACGTGCGTGCCGTCGCTGAGGGCCACGTCGGTCAGCTCGAACCTCCTCGGCCTTCCTTCGCCGCAATGCGTGTACACCGTGCCCGGCGGACGTCCGCTGACGATCTGCACCGGGCCGCCGTGGGGGCTGTGGGTGCCGAGCAGGGTGTACCGCTGAGCCTGTCGCGGTGGCGGGCCGCTCGCGCAGACGGAGGCGGGAACGGGGGCGGAAGTCCGCGAGCGCCAGTGCCGACGAGACCACGCGGCGAGCACGAGCAGCAAGAGAACGCCACCGAGGAGTTCCGCGAACGAGCCGGTCAGGATGTCGAGGACGACGCTCACCGGGCCGCTCCGCTCTGCACGGAGGGGCGGCACATGTCGATGCCGATCGCGACGGCCAGGGCCAGGGCGCGCTTGCGGAGCCGGGCCATGCGCCGCTCGACGGACTTGCGGGTGGTGCCGAGTTCCCGGGCGATCTGCTCCTGGGTGGCGCCGGTGGAGAGGATCAGCTGGCAGATCGCCCGCTCCTCCAGGTTCGCCTCGTCGAGGATGAGATCCAGGGTGCCGCGCATCTCCATCATGTCCGCCGGCGTCAGCTCGACGACCGGCTGGTCCCACGGCAGTTGAGGGCCCCGCCAGATCCCGTCCGTGATCTCGTAGAGCCGACGGCGACGAGGAACGGCCCAGCGGCGGTACGCGTCCCGGAAATCGTGCAGGCAGTAGACGACCAGGAAGGTGCGCATGGTGGCGCCGCCGTCCGGGGTCCAGCCGTCTCCGCCGCGCATCGCGGTCATGAACTTTGTGATCGCCGCGCTCACGCAGTCGTGCGCGATCTCATCACGGAAGTCGGCGCGGCGCATCATGTCCTCGACCTCGGTGTACGGGGCTGCGAAGTGGACGTCGCGCTCGCGGCAGCGCGCGATGATCGTGCCGTCCCGCATCCACTTGCGGATGACCCGCCACCCGTACACCCACAGGTCGTCACGCAAGTGCTGGTACCGGGCGCCTTCGAACTCGTCGGCCTGGAGTTGCGCGTAGAGCTCCTGGTCGGCCGCCAGCTGGTCAGGATCAGCCTTCAAGCGAAGGTCGGGGGTGGCGGCGGAGACCATCATGTCGTTCACGGGCATGCTCCATCTCGTACAAGAGGTTGTCGCCTGCCTCGTATGTGAGAACGCTCCAGTCGTCCCCCTCCATTACCGATAATTCTTCCGAGGCGAATGTGGGACCTCCGGCTTGTTCGAAAACATGCGCCGTGAATCACGCTGGCCGGGCCCGGCACATCCTGTGGCGAGGGGGTCCTGCCCAGACCGCCTGCACGCCACGGCGGTCCAGGCGCGTGACGACGTCGGTCCCGGGGGCTTCCGTCCTTGACGGGAATCCCGGGACCTCGGGCAATCTGGCCGGTCTGCCGGGCTGGCAGTCACCAGAAGGTGCCGCTCGCTGCGTCGGCCGTTCGGACGCGGAGGACGCCGGCGGACTTGGGCCGTCCGAGGCTCGCCTCGGCATAGAGCAGCGGGCTTGCCCTTCGATCCGGTCTGGTGGGGCCGTCCCCGCGTGCGCGGGGAGCAGGACTGGGGAGTCGGGCCCTTCCCCCTGTCGCAGGGGCCATCCCCGTGGGGTCGGGGAGCAATCCAGTGGCTCCCCGGCCGCGCGCCGGGCCTCTGGATCATCCCCGCGGCCGCACGGCGAACGCTCCGTCCAGCCGGTGTCTCGGGCTAGCGCTAGGCCGAGATGCGGGTGCGCTGCGCGGGTGGTGGGGGTGTGGCGACCGTCGGCGCCGGCGCGGCCGCCGGGGTCACCTGGGCTGCGGCGACGGCGCTGTAGGTGAGCGCGGTGCTGGAGAGTTTCAGGAGGGCGTCGGCTGTCGGCAGGTCGCCTGTCCCCGGCTGGAGGCGGTTGGCGAGGGCCGCCGCCTGGACGGAGACCGCCTCACAGAACCGGATGGACGCCGCCCGCCAGAAGCCCTGGAAGCGCGTGTCGGCGCGGAGGGCGTCCCAAGAGGCGCCCGCCTTCTCCTTCATGACGTCCCAGACGTTGCGCAGGGCGCCGCGGACGGTCTGGATCCGCTGCCATTCCAGATGGTTCTCAAGTCGGGTGGCGTGAGGGGGACTCGGGCGAGTCGCGGTGCGGCGACCGGACGGTGGTGCCCGTCGACGGGTCGGCGTCCTGCCACAGGGGCACCGAAGCCCGCGCGTGCGCGGCGGCTGCCTGGCCGGCTGCCGGATCCGTCGGTGTGGACATCGCGGAACCTCCACGTGGTCGGGCGGTCGGCTACAACGGGGCGTTGAGCTCGGCTTCGCGTCGGCTCAGCTCGGCCGCCGCCGGGTGGGCGGCCGGGGCGGTCGTCGCGTCGGAGAGCGTCAGGTACAGCTCGAATTCCTCGGCGCTGCCGGCAGGCGACGGCACGGACATCGGCGGTTCCTGGTGGGTCCCGGTCGCGCAGGCGGCGAGCTTCAGGCGCGGGGTGAAGGCGTGCAGGGTGTTGATCCAGTCGGCTTCGGCGAGCTCGCGGCCGGGCGCCTCCTCCCCGGCGTAGGTACGGACCCAGCCTGCGTAGAGGGCGGTGAGGTGCTCGACGACGGCGCAGTGCCGGTACCAGCAGTGCGTGATCGTGTTGTGGAGTTCGAAGGTGGTGCGGAGCCAGTCGACCCATACGCCGAGCTCGCGCATCCGGAGGCGGCGTTCGGCGGGGTCCATGGCCGCCCATACCCAGCGCTGCGGCTCGGCTGCCTGTTGTGCGGCGCCGCCGGGGGGCATCGGCCAGAGGTCGGCGGGGTTCAACGGGTCGGGCACGGGTGTCTCCTGGAGGGCGTCGCTGCGTCGGCTACTTCTTGGCGGGGGCGGCCTCGGGCTCCGCGAGGAGCTTCTTGAGGTCCTTGTCGCGGAAGGTGAGGCGCATCTTCACCTTGATGGGCGGCAGGTTCGTGTACTGGGCGATGGCGGTGAAGTCGGGCAGCTGCTGGAGGGAGTGGACGGGGGCCAGGTCGGTCTCGGTGGCCTGGGTGTTGGTGGAGTGCTCGCCGCGGGAGCGGCCGTGGCTGGTCTTCATGACCTCAGTGCGGCCGTAGAGGCCGGAGAAGTAGCGCAGGGTCTCCAGGTCGCCGCAGCCGGGCAGCAGCATGCGCAGACCGCTCGCGGACAGGACGGTGTTGGCCTTCTGCGTGCCGAGGGACTCGCGGAGCTGGGAGAGGTCGTGCCAGACGGTGAGCATGGTGATGCCCATGCCGCGGCCGGTCGTGAGGATGTTGGGCAGCCGGGGGTAGCGCAGCATGTTGCCCGCCTCGTCGACGAGGACGCCGACGCTCGGGCTGATGGGCTTGCCGGTCGCGTTGTAGCGGGACTCCGCGGCGTGGATGGCTCCGGCGATCAGGGAGCTGATGAGCGGGGCGAAGCGGTCGGCGTCGGCCTCGGAGGCGATGATGCAGATGGTGCCCTGCCGGTCGAGCCATTCCTCGAAGGTGAAGTCGGAGCGGGAGCAGGTCTCGCGGACCTCTTCGTCGGCGAAGACGCGGGCCAGGACGTTGAGGCTGAACTGGATGGATCCGATGCCGTCCTCGTGGAGGCGCAGCCAGGGGGAGGCGTAGTCCTCGGCGACGTCGGCGTAGCCGTGGGCGAGGAGGATCGCGCGGACGTGGTCGACCGCGTCCCTGCCGAGGCTGATCCAGCGGCGCATGTCGCTGATGCCGCCGCCGGAGAGCTGGGCGGCGAGCATGATGCCCTTGAGGACGCTCTTGGCCTGGTCGACCCACGGGGCCGCGCGTTTGTCGTCGCCGGACGAGGACCCTTCGGCCGACCAGGCGGCCATCCGGTCGGCGGCCTTGGCATCGGTGCAGTACGCGACCGGGGACCAGTGGTCGGTGGCGCGGCCGGGGATGCCGGCCGGGGCGATGACCCAGACCGGGCCGATGGCGCGGCGGCGGGCGTAGATGACGTCCAGGTCGGCGGCCTTGGTGGTGGTGACCACCAGCGGACCCTGCCATTCCGCGGCGTTCGGCAGTACCAGGCCGGTCGTCTTCGACGAGCCGGGTACGCCGAAGACGGTCGCGGAGATGTTGGGCTGGGCCGCCACGATGGCCTTCGTACGCAAGCCGCGGCCGGCGGTGATGCGGTTGATCCGCTTCAGCGGGTCGTTCTGCGCGGCCATCTTCCGCTCGATCTTCGCGCCGCCCCACTGGGCGCCCCCGGAGCTCCCGCCGAAGGACATCGCGCCGGCGGCCCTGACGATCAGGGCGCCCAGGGCGAGTACGAAGAACACGGTGAGCGCGTAGAACAGCCAGGGGGGCGGGGCCGGCTGGTAGACGGAGCCGGGGCCCTTGACGAGGGCCGACAGGACCGTGGTGGGAACGCCTTCGCTGCTGCCGACCCAGCCGTTGCCGGAGAGCAGCCCGGCGAGCGGTCCGGCGAGCAGGACGGAACCGCCGACCGTGACGACGAGGCCCGCGCCGTAGGCGGCGAGCAGCGTGTTGTCGTCGAGCCCGGCAGCAGACGGGCCGGTGCGCTCGGACATGTCAAGCCACCATCCTCTCGTCGGTCTCGAACAGCGCCTTCTCGGTGTGGGAGAGCATCAGCTGGACCGGGTGGCTGCCGCCGCCGCGGCCCACCTTCCACAGCGCGCGGCCGCGCTGGCCGGCACCCCATCCGCCGATCAGGTCGCACTCCGCATCCGTCAGACCGATCGCCTCCCTGGTGATCTGGAGCGGCTTGGTGTCCTGCGCCAGCTGGACACGGGTCTCGCACGAGGCGATCAGGTCCTTGGCGATGGCAACCGCCTCCGAACCGGAGGACCCGACGGACTCGAAGTCGGAGAGCCTGTGCGTGGCGAGCAGTTGGATCGTGCCCGTCGCCCTGGAGAGCCGGAGGTCTGCGTCGATCTTGCGGACCATCGCGGCACCGCCCGAACGCATCTGCCGCCACAGCTCGTCGCGGACGACCGTCCACGGCCGCTCGCCGGGCCGGTCGATGGCCGATTGCGCCCAGGAGGAGACACAGGTGAGCACCATCGCCACGGTGGCGTCGCCGTACTGCTCCAGCGCGCTGATGTCCACGGACTGGATCGGTGCGTTCCAGTCCAGACCGATGGAGGTCTCCTGATCGAAGAGACCTCCCAGCGAGCCGGTGATCATGCCGCCGAGCGCGGAGCGCAGTGATGCCATCTGTTCCCGGGCGAGCTGGATGTCGTCGCCCCGCACCCGGAGTTCACGGGCCATCGCGGAGGTGGGGTCCTTCAGGACGGCGTACACCGACGGCAGGGTGGGGACGCTCAGCCGGCTCTGCCCGCGGAGCTCGCCGGTGACCTCCCGGACCGCGATGTCCAGGCTCTCCTCCTCCTCGGGCTTCAGGGCCCGGCGGAGCTGGAGCTCAAGCAGCGCAGTCAGCAGGGTGAGCCGCCGGCGGTGGATCTCCTTGAGGCGTCCCTTGAAGACCTCGTGATCGGTGACCTTGTCGAGGTCTATGCCGAGCGGCCCGGCATCCAGGGGGTTGAGCCTGCCCGGCAGGCCGGGGCCGAGCCGGACGGGCTCTACCCCGAGGAACGTGCACATCGCCTGGTACTCGCCCTTGACGTCCCCGGCGATCAGGGTGCGGTGCCCGAAGGCCATCATCCGCAGGCACAGCGACTTGATGTGCGCGGACTTCCCGGACCCCGGGATCCCCGTGATCATCACGTTCGGGTTGGTGACAAGCCCTTCGCGTACCCAGGCTGCCGGATGCGCGCTGAAAGCCTGCATGGTGAGCGTGTTGTAGCCGATGTACGCGCCGATCGGCGGAAGTGAAGCGGCGTGCAGGAAGGGGTAGATCCCGGACGCCCGTTCGCTGTCGGCCCGGAAGACCTCCGGCTTCGCCAGCGAGGCCACACGGCCCGCGAACGGCTGGGGCCAGCCCTTGCGCGGCGCGACCCGCATCGCCGACGCGGGGTCCTCCAACAACCGGGACCGCCGCAGCTCACGCGAGGTCAGCTGCCGAGGCGCCGGCACGGGTACGCCGGTCCCGACGAAGTCCGACAGGGGCTTGGACTTCAGGTTGGTGTCTGCGCCGCGACCGCGGCGACCGAGCAGAGCCATCAGATTCCCACCCGTCGGTCCGGCAGGCCCTGCCCGAGCGGCAGGGCGGATACGGCGAACGCAGCATCCTGGGCACCCCAGGCCCGGCGGATCTCCAGGTTCGCGGCCGACGCGTCCGCCTGGAGCTCGGCGCATGCCGTTTCCAATTCCTCCCGGTCGGTCACGGTGACTGCCACCAGCGCGGTGAACCGCAGGACACCGTGGCCCGAGGCACGGGCGACGTCCTGCGCGTTCGCGGTCATGGCCTCGCGCCTCTCGTCCTCGGACTCGGCTCGACCTGTTTTCTTGCGGATGTCCCGCGCCACTTGGCGCTTGGTCTTCTCCCGTGCCAGTTCCGCGCGGGCCTTGCCGGGGCCGATGGGCTCGTAGACCAGGCTCAGCGAGCGCCTCGCGTTCGAGCGGGGCCGCAACAAGGGCTGGAGGAAGGTGGCGTAGACGTCGGAGCGGGGGAAGCCCCGGACCTGGTACGTCACCGTCCAGGCGCCATCGTGGCGGTAAATGCCCCAGCCGGTTTCGGTGGCCGCCGGCCCGGCCAGTTCGGGATCGACGCCCCGCGGCGCACCCTGCCACTGAGGATCCTCGGCCGACGTGTTGCGCGCGCTCAGCGTCAGGTGGGCCTCCGGGTCGTAGGCGGTACGGATCACCTGGGCCATTGCCCGGGGGGCCAGCCACTCCACGACGTGGAGGCCGGCGCTGCTCAGGGCGCTGTGCATGGCGTTGATCTCGCGTACCAGGACGGCGGCCGCACCGATCTGGCCGCCACCGGCCCCCTTGATGGCGAGTCGGGCGCGGGACGCGGACAAGGTGACCGACAGGTAGGTCTCGCGGACGGTGGCCGCCGGACCGGCGCCTGCCATCAGCTCACCCAGCACCTGGACAGCCGCCGCAGGGGCGTCCGGTGAGGTGTGGCGCTCGGCCCACGAGCGCAGAGCGCCACCGTCGTCCGGAAGGGACCGCTGGTGCACAGCGATCCGCACGACGGCGCCGTCCTCCTTGCACTGGCTGCGCAGGAACGCGGCCCAGCCGCGCACCCTGGCGTTCTGCTTGTCGGTGTCGATCAAGGCGAGGCCGGGGTACGAGACCTGGCACACGGCCGTGTAGGTGCCCTCGATCGGATTGTGCATGACGGCGATCTCGCCGCCCAAGCCGTCCGGTGCCTCCAGCAGACGCATGCGGGCGAGCGTGCCGGGGAGGTCCATCGGCTGTGTGTCGTCATCGGCCCGCCGCGGAGCGAACAGACCGGAGAAGAAGAAGTTCTTGCTGGTTGCCACTGCGATCTGATGCCTCACTGCGAGAACAATCCACTCGTCCGCCGTGAGCCCCAGGACCCGCCCATAAGCAAGGGCGAGGAGGAGCGCGGACAGGGGCAGCGCGATGAAGGCGCTGGACCAGGAGCGGGTGTAGATGGGGATGAGAGCGATGGCGGACGCGGCCGCGACCAAGGCGAAGCCGAGCCCGGACAGGTTGCCCATGAAGCCGGAACGCTCCGTCTGCCAGCCGCTGTAGACGGCCGGTTCGGTGCTGGACACGGTGCATCAGCTCCCGGTGGAGGTAGGCGGTGGCGGGGTAGCCGAGTACTGGGTGGGCTGGTCGGGAGGCCGCGGCGTGGTGGGCTGGTTTGACGGCGGGGCAGGCGGCGGAGGAGGCTCCGGCGCCGGCCCCGCGGATTCGGCTGGAGCAGGGGACGGGCCGTCGGCCTGGCTGGGCGCGTCGCCGTCCCCGCTGCGTTGGCCCACGATGCCTCGGCCGCCCTGGGCGGCCGGGCCGAGTCCGGCGTTCGCCGCCTGGTTCTGGAAGGCCCCTTCCACGACGTCCTTGCTGACCGCGGCCAACTGGAGAGCCATCGCGGCGGCGGCGACCGGGGACGCGAAGGAGCCGCCGCCCCCGCTGCCCTTCAGCGCCTTCGACCAGGCGCTGCTGCTGCCGCCAGAGTTGCTCTCGTTGTCGCCTTCGAGCGCCTTCGTGTAGCCGCTGCCGCCGCCTGCGGTGCCCGCCCCGGACGGGGACGCCTGGTTCCCGCCGAACATGCTGCCCATGGAGCTGCCGACGCTGCTGATCACCCCGGAGGCGGTCGAGTTTCCGTCGCCGTTGGTGGTGAAGGTCATGAAGCGCGCGAGCACCGGCCAGGCGGTGCCGGCGATGACGAAGATCATGAAGCCGACGATCACATTCTGGGTGCCCTCCGCACCCTTCATCACCGTGAACCCGACGCTGAAGCAGATCACGATGACGGGCTTGGTGAGGATGGTCGCGATCAGGGCGTTGCGGGCCGTGGGCCACCAGGTGCGGGTGCTGTCGGTCATCTGCCCGGCAAGGACGATGGGCATGGAGATGATCAGGAGCATGATCGCGGCCTGCCGCACGAGCATCTCGATCCACAGGGCGCCGATCGCCAGGATGCACAGGATCGCCATGACGATCACGAAGCCGACCGCTCCGGCCGTGACACTGGTGCCGGCAACGAGCGCGGTACCTGCCGTTCCAGCGGTGGCACCGGTGGAGAAGAGACCGGCGAATACCTCACCCATCCTCGTCTTCATCGCGTCCCCGCCCTTGAACGCCTCGTCGACGAGAGCCGCGCTGAGCGTGTCGGACCAGTTGAGCGCGGTCTGGGTCGCAAGAAGGTAGACGGCCAGGATGGCGGCCCACTTGGCCAGGCCGACGATGGCCGTGGCCGCCGGGCCGCCCTGCTGTGACACGGCCACCTTGCCGAACTGCACGAGCAGCAGGAAAGCGGCGATGAGCACCGAGAGCCCGGTGGTGATGCCGAGCATCGGACCGATGCCCGTCTTGGCCAAATTAATGGTCGTGATCTCGTTGAACTTGTCGGCGAACTGTTGCAGGACCCACACCACCGACTGCCCGAGCATCGAGGCAGCTTCCTCAAGAGCACTCGCAGCCATCTTGGAGATCTCGCCTGCCACCCACTCAGAGACGGTCGGTGAGGGAGCCCCGAACTCGGTCTCGCCGGCGAGCTTGCATTTCAACCACGTGCTCTTGTTATTCTCCACACATTTTTCGAGGAACTTGCTCAGCTGCCCGAACTTTTCCCACTTCTTGTGTGGGAAGTCCTCCTTCCAGCGCTTCAGCTCTCCCCGGTTGAACTCCAGGGCCTCCTCGGGAGTCGCAATGGAGTCATCTCCAATGCAGGGATGATGTGCTGGATAGTCCTTCTTGCAATCCACCGGCTCCCGGCAGTCCTCGCGGGCCGACAGGTCCCCGATGTTCAATTGGCAGTACTCGCCGGTCTTCTTGCTGATGCCGATAAGCCCCTCCCAGCCCGGCCCCTTCGGGTAGGGGTCCGGTGGTTTCGCGCCCGCAAAAGCTATGGAGGAACCGGACGTCATCAGGATCAGGAAAGCGGCCAAGAGGGCGATAAGTCGGGCCAGTGTTCTAGCCATGGGCGATCTCCCTCCATCCGTCCTGGAACGCGGGCCTGCTGTCGGGGTGGTAGGGCTGCGGGCCCGTCAGCTTTTTTCTGTACTGAGGTTCGTCCGTCACGCGCCAGTCCCCGTTTTCCCACTTGAGGATCAGGTAGACCGTCTCGCCCTTCTTTGGGTTCTGGTTACCACCCTTGTCCCGGAACACGGCGTATACGTCATAGCTCATCCACACCTGGACGACGTCGCCGCTCGTCTCCAAGCCGAGTGCCTGCATGGCCGTCACGGTCGTGGAGAAGCTGATGCCGTCGGGGGCCGGACCGGAGGGTGGCAGGCCTGCGGCTTCGCGGGTCTTGCGTACGTCGGACACGCGCCGGTCGACCGTATCCGGGGAGTCCTTTGACGTGATGGCTTGCCACTGTTGACGTGCGATCGCATCGTCGATGATGTTCAGGTCCTGCCAGTAGCTGACGGCGGCGGAGCGCGCGCCCATTGCCGAGTGCTCAAAGCCCCGCCCGATGCCCTCGGTGGTGGTGGTCGGCTTGAACAGGCGGATTTTGGGGGCCGTGGCAGGGGTCAGATCCGCACCTGACCCAGCCCCCGGAGCCGAAGGAATGTTGGGCGAGGGGCTGAGAGTCGTCTTGGCATCGTCTGAGACCGCCTGGCTGCTGCCGGAATCGTCGATGTTGATGAGGGCGACGGCGCCGCCGGCCACGGCTGCCAGAACGACGAGGCCGATGCCCGCCAGGCGGAGCCGGGCGCGGCGGGCCTGGCGCTGGAAGTCGATGGGCATGCTCAGGCGCCGCCGCTCTTCGACATGTTGTAGAAGGCCATGACCAGGCCGCTGGTGACACCGATGCCCATGCCCGCGACGAGGGACCAGATGATCGCCTGCTTGCCGCGGGCGGCCAGGCCGGCCCGCTCCGTGTTGTGGCCGATGGCCACACATGCCCAGCCGACAAGCCCGCCAAGGACCGCCAGGGCAAGGCCGCTGCCCGCCGTCCAGCCGAGGATCGTCGAGGTCGCGTCCTTGATCGGGCCCGGTACCGCCGGCTTGAAGTCGGGCACGATCGGCGGGTCATCCGCGAGGATGGCGAACTGGTTGGCGGTGTCGATCAGCAGGCTCATGCGAGAACCCCTTCTTGTGGATGTGGATCGTTCTGGGCAAGGAGGGAAGCAGCGGGCGGCGCCACCCCAGGGCGGGCGGTGCCTGCGGGAACGGGCGCTGCGGGCAGCGGTTCCCCCCAGGTGCGATGTGCGGAGGCGAGGACGGCGCTCACGAGAGCGGCCGTGGCCTCACGGGTTTTGCGGGAGATCAGCCGATGGGCATCGCCGAGCCCGCGCGCCCGGATGTGGGGGTCGAATGGCATCTGGACGACGCCGGACACCTGCGACTGGAGCATGGTGGCGGCCGCCCGCGCCACGGCGGGAGGCCGGCCGTCCCCGGTTTCCACCAGGGCCACGACCATCCGCGCGAGCGGAAGGCCCTCAGCGCTCGCTGCGCGGACAGCCATCTGGAGCGCGGCGACTCCGGGGCCCGTGGCCGGGGCCGCGATCACCGGAACGGAGTAGGGCAGCGCGCACCAGCCGGCGGTCAGACCGGAAAGGTTCAGTGTTCGGGAGGTGACTACGTCGTGCGCTATCGGATGTGCGGTGTCGGCGATCACGGCCTGCCACCCCCCGGCGGCGGCCAGCTGGTACCAAGCAGCCGGATCTGACGGAAGGGGCAGCGGCGGCGCGCTCCACTCCTGATGGTCGGTCAGGACCTGCCAGTCTCCATCCGGTCCTGAGCAGCGCGAGGCGGCAGCGCGGACCTGAGCGGGTGTCATCCCCTGATCCGGCGGTACTGACGCCAGGCCGGCCCCCGGCTTCGTGGGCCAAGTGGGCCACGGCGAAGCCAGCCGGTATGCCGTGTCGAGTACGACGGTGGCCGCAGATGCGGCCAGAGAGCAGGCCAGAAGGCCCGCGACGGTCGAGCGCCCACTGCCGCCGCCGGCAGCCAGCACCGGCATGACCAGGCGGCTGTCGGCGGGCAGCATGAAGGCCGATTGAGATTTCTTAGCCAACGCTCCCCCGCATTGCAAATGTAATCACTGTGCCAGGCCTCTGACCTGACGCATGCTCAAAAGTCTAACCGCGAACGACTGGGGCCCCAGTGGTGCCCCATGCCTGGTGAAGCGTTAATTCCAGACAGCCGCAAGACACTTATGCATGTACGTCACTTTTGGCGGCTGTTTGCACCAATTTGATACACATTTCAGGGGTGGCGCCAAAACCGGCCAGGCTTACCGTCTTTGGGGCCGGAAATGTTGTGTGGCAGGGTGGCGGTGCGTTGCCGGGGGTTGCCCCGAAGGCGGCAAGACGCCGTGTCCACGCCTTATGGTGACGACTAGTCATGATCAAGAGCGGGGCGATGAAGGTGGGGATCGGCTTTGGACGCCAAGAAGGGGATCGCGCTCCTGGCCGCGGTCTTCGTCGCCAGCCCGTTCGCCGTGGGGATCGGGCTGGTGTTGCTGGTCGGGGCATCGGATGACGACAAGGGTGGCGACGGCGCCGGCGGGGACTTCGTGCTCACGGCCGGAAAGCTCAGGGTGGGGCCCGGCTATGTGCCCGCGCAGTACGCGGGCCTCATCGAGAAGGCTGCGGCATCGTGTGACCAAGGACTCCCGGCTGGGATCCTCGCGGCGCAGCTGAATGCCGAATCGAACTTCAAGCCGAATGCCATGTCCTACGAGATCAAGAACGGCCAGAAGATCCCACTCGCCAAAGGAATTGCCCAGTTCATAGACAGCACGTGGGCCACACAGGGGATCGACGGTGACGGAGACGGTGACCGTGATGTGTGGGATCCCGCAGATGCGATTCCCTCTCAAGGGAAAATGATGTGCGGCCTGTTGAAGACGGCCAAGAAGCACCCGAATTATTCGGGAAGCCCGATAGAGCTGGCCCTAGCCGGGTATAACGCGGGGTGGGGTTGGGTGGACCACTACGACGGGGTTCCACCGCAACGGTTCGCCAATGGCCAGACTTACGACTACGTAAAAGACATCATGGCCAATCAGGCCCGCCTGACGGCTCCTGACAACTCAGGGTCCCCGGAAATGTCGGGCGAGTGGACGAAGCCAGTGAACGCCTCCGTAGGGACCGCATACCATGTTCCTGGTGGAATGTGGAGCAGCGGCTACCACACCGGAATCGATTTCTCCGCGGCCGCCGGAACACCCGTTCACGCTATCGGCCCGGCCAAGGTCGTGTCCGCAGGAGCGGGCGGCGCCTACGGCAACCAGGTCGTTCTACAGCACGCCGACGGCATGTACAGCCAGTATGCCCACCTGAGCCGGATCGACGTTTCGGCAGGACAGACCATCCCGGGCGGGCAAGTGGTCGGGCTGTCAGGCAACACCGGCAACACCAGCGGGCCTCACCTCCATATGGAGGTACGCACGGGACCCGCATATGGATCGGACATCAGCCCCGTTCCCTACATGCGGTCGAAAGGAATCCGTATCTGATGAATTCCGGCATGCCGAACGAAGACCGGCAACTACTTCCGTGGGGCACCGTCACGCCCGACTTCTGGCAGCCCGACCCGCATCCCGGATGGGGACAGGAGGGCCGTTCTCCCGTTGATGAACCAGTACGAGCCCCCCAAGAGTCTTCCCTGCCGCTGGCAGTGCAGGAATGGTTCACCATGTCCCATCTGGCCGATGGTGAACCGTTGCAGGATGCCGCGGCGCCCACTGCGGTCGGTGACGTGCCCGAGCAGCTCGTCGAGCGCCATGACAGCGACCGCGAGGACTTCTCAGCCCTTGGTGGCGTTGACGAAGAGGGCAGCGGCGACGCCCCTCAAGAGGCTCTGGTCATCGAGGCGGCCACAGCCGCGCCACGCAACGAGGAGGCCGGCGCCGGCGTTGAGCAGCGGCAAACCCCAGCCCCAGAGGAGTACCAGAGCCGGATCGCCGCGATCACTGCGGTCTTCGCAACACCTGACGACGCTGAGGGTCTCGCCGCAGCAGGAGTTGACGCAGAGATACTCGACCGGGAGCTGACTGCCCGGTTTGGCGAACGGCACGCCCACACAGTGAACGCCCGCGAGATCCGAGGCTGGCTCGCCCTTCTCGCGGGGCAGTCGGCCGTTGCCGCCCGTTGGTACCTCCACACGACCGGGCTTCAGATCGCCCTCCACGGAGCGAACCACGCGGACGCTGAAGCCTCCGTACGGCGAGCCGTCTACACCTGGCAGCAGGTCAAGGACCCCGTTGAGGTGGTGCAGGTCGGCCGCGACCTGGCCAAGGTCGTGACGGCGGTCCTCGGAGAGGGCAGCAACGCCGCCCGCTTCGTCCAGGCGCGACTCGCACGCCACCAGCCGCTTTAGCTGCGGTTCCTACAGGTGCGGGGGTGGAGTCCCGCAGTCCGGGATCGGGCCGCGCAGGGGCGCAGGCGCGGGCGGCCCGATGGGCCTCGGCGACGGACGCCGCGTGCTGCTGCTGGTACTGCGCGATGATCGTCAGCGTCTCCTTGCGGCTCGTGCCGGCCAGGCGCGGCCCGCTGGGCGGCGGCGGTCTCCTCGGCGGCCCGAACGGCCAGGTGCTGGTCGGGGAGGTGACCGTAGGGGCGCTGCTGTCAGGGGGGTGACGACGAGCTCGCACCTGCCCCGGTCCGGGAAGCCGGGATGCGCGCGAGCTCGTCGGTGACCATGGAGTCCTCGGCGTCGGCCTCCAGGATCCGGCCGTACGCGGCCACGGCGCGGTCCAAGCGGGGCCCGGCCGGCAGGTCGCGGTTGAAGACCGCGGAGGCAGGTGCGGTGTCAGGCATACACGCCGCCGCCGAGGAGGGTGAGGGCGTTGTCGATGACCTCGGTGTCGATGCGGGCCCGGCCGGCGGCCTCGCAGAGGCTGGCGGCGGTGTGGGTGAAGGCAGCCCAGTCGCGCATCGTGCCCTGCCCGTACAGCTCGTCGATCTGCCGCAGCAGGGAGGCGTCGGCTCCCTCGTGGATCGGGTGGTAGCCGCGCATCGGCTCGGGAATCTCCTCGGCGGTCAGCGGGCGGAAGGGCAGCCGGCGGAAGACGCGGGAGCGGAGCATCGGTTCGCGGGAGAGGACCTCCCAGCAGCCGTCACCGCCGACGTAGAGGAGGGCGAACTTCGTCTTCGGCTCGTCGTGCAGGTGCCGCAGTAGCTCGATGCAGTCGCTGTTGAGGCGCTGGGCCTCGTCCACGACGACCGGGCGGCGGGGGTGGGGGTGGGCGAGCAGGTCCACGAGCCGGTTGGTGATGTGGAAGCGGTTGCGGGACTTGGGGGCCTCGGTACCGGTGAGTTCGGCCAGGAGGTGGTCGGCGACCAGGCGCATGGTCGGCCGTGCGGTGAAGGCGAGCGTGCACACGGCGGGGCCGCCGCGGGCGGCCTGGTCCTCCAGCGCGGCCTCGACCGCGTACGTCTTGCCGGTGCCGGCCGGGCCGTGGATGACGCCGGTGGCGTTGTTCTTCACGAGGCCGTCGACGATGCGGTGCGCGAGCTGGAAGGTGCCCGTCGGCAGGGTGCGGCGCCGGTCAGGTCGGCGCAGTGCCGGGGCATTCAGCTCTCCTTCTTCTGGGTGAGGGGGGTGATGCCGAGCAGGGAGGTGGAGGAGCGGGCCCGCAGGGCTGCGTCGCGGGCCTGACGGGAGACAGCGCGGCCGGTCTTCTCGGCGACGAGCCGGGACTCCTGGGCACCCGCGCCGTCACCGGTCATGGGCGCGAGTTCGCGGCGCGAGCGCCGGGAGGCAGGGCGCCGTTCCCGACCGAGGCGTTCGGCCTCGGCGCGGGCGTGCTCGCGGAATGCCTCGGTCTGCTCCGGGGTGAGCTGCCCGGTCGGGTACGCGGTGCACAGGTGCTTGCCTCCCAGGAACACCTCGATCGTCCGGCCGTCGTGCGGCATGTAGCGGACCTCGACGCTCTGGCCGCCGCGCCCGTGGAGCTCGGGGGCGACGACGTAGGACAGGGAGCGGAAGTTGATGCCGTCCTTCTGGATGGTGCGCTCGGCGGAGGCGAGCATGAGGTGGTGCAGCTGGTCGGCGGGGATGCGCCGGACCGGCGTGGTGTCCTCGTTCCACGCCTGGAGCGGGGTGCGGCCGCCGAGCATCCGGTGCGGGCGCTCGGTGTTGTACCAGTGGGCCCAGTCGGCGAACCGCTCCACGAACCGCTCGATGCGCATCGGACCGTCCTGGTCCGTCTCGGCCGCGCGCTTGGCGGCGACGGAGTCCTTCACCGGCCCGTACAGTCTGCCGTCGGCGTCGCGGGGGCCGCCGGTGAAGCCGGGGAGCTGGGGAGCTGGGAGATCAGCATCTGCTCGATCGTGAGGTTCAACCGCTCGACCTTGCCCTTGCGGTGCGGCTGGAACGCGGGGAGGCGGTGCATGACCACGGTCAGGGTGCCCAGGGCGGCCTCGACTGCGTCGGCGGCGAACTCCAGGCCTCGGTCGATGCGTACGCGCTCGGGGACGGCGCCGAACGGGGACACGGCCGGGTCGTGGACCATCGCCATGCGCATCGAAGTGAATACCGTGGCGGAGGTCGGGGTGAGGTCGATGGCCCAGCCGAGCAGGGCCCGGGTGCCGTCGTCCACCACGGTGGTGATCCACGGGGCGAGCGCGACCAGGTGGCGGATCGCGTCCAGCATCGCGCGGTGGCAATAAGCCTCCGGTTGCCCGCCCCGGCCCCGCAGCCAGCCCGGCACCGGCAGCAGTGGCCGGACCACCGCCCACTTCCCGAGCCTGTGAGCCAGACAGTCACACGCGAGAGTGGCTGAAGTGGCCCCACTCCCGCGTTGCCGTAGAAATGCGACAACAGGGCCTCTTGGACCGCACGTTGGATTCGACACCCTTCGGGCTGCCAAGAGGCCCTGCTCTCATGCACGGCAGCCGCCGCAGTCACCCGATCGACTGACTTCTCGACGAGATCGGGACGACGGCAGTCGCGTCGCTTCTCGTGATCGCTGGGACGGACAAATTCGCACTGCCATCCAGGTAGACGGTCGGCTTGGTGACGCCCCGAGGCCGCCTCGCGGGTTTGAGCCCGGTGCCGCGACTGACGAACCTGGCGAAGAGTCGTGTCCTACCGGCTCGAGGCGCGGCCAACCGCCCCCGCTACGTCCTACTTCTCCTCCGGCTCCCAGGCGCGGAGCAGGTCGAGCAGCCCTGCGTCTCCGTCAACGTGCAAGGATTCGGCCTGGATCCGGTCGTACAGGTAGAGGACCAGCTCACTGGCCGTGCCGTGGACGGAGGCGCCGGCTGCGTCCAAGTCTTCGCCGGTCGCGGCGGTGGGCGCGGGGATGCGGGTGATGCGTGCGCCGTCGCCGTCGACGGTGAGGCGCCAGGAGCGGCCCTCGGCGGCGTGGAAGTCGAAGGCCGTGGGCTTGTGCGGCCAGGCACTCGGCGTTGCGCAGACGGTGAACAGGAACTCCTCCACACCGTCGAGTGCCAGCTCGACCGGCAGCGGCTGCGGGGAGCCCCCGGCGAGCTGGGCGTCGTAGGTGTGCACCGCGGTCTCCTGGACCCGGTGCCGGGCGGTGCCGCCGGCGGTCTGCGGTGACTGCGACGCGGGCCACCACGTCCAGCAACCGCTCTCCGGTCCCGCCGCGCGCAGGGCGCCCAGCAGAAGCTGCGTCGACGCGTCCAGCCAGGCCAGCAGGGCCTCACGCTCCTGCGGCACTTCCAGCGCGGCGCGCGCGGCGACGGCCTCGGCCGGGGGAGCGTCGGCAGGCCCCGCGCCGACGATGGCGGCCCAGAAACGGTCTCCCCCACCCAGGTGCTTCACCAGATCGAACAGCGTCCACCCGGGGCAGCTCGGCACCTGCGCGTCGAGACCGGGCGCGGCGGCGACCACGGCGCGGAAGGCGGTCGACCGTTCATCGATCAGTCGCAACAGGTCAGGGAACTCAAGATTCTTTTCCACACCGGATGTCTATCACCGTGCTCCGGTGATCGAACAGCGATTTTCACAGTCGCCGCCGGTTGGCCATTGCGGACGTCCTCGCCTCCCACCGATCCGGTGACAAGCTGCGCACTGCTGCGAGGACGCTGGTGGCGGCGGTACGCCAGGCGTCGTGCCTGTGGGTGCTCTGGCCTCGCTGTGCGGCCGGGCACCTCGGCGACGTGACGTCCACCCGGTGCGCGCGGTCATGCTGCCGCTCGATGTGATGGACGCGGAGGTCACGATGGCGGGGGAGGACCGGTCGGGTCTGGACTGCTACGCCTGGCGGAGGCTCGCAGGCTGGACTGTCGTCCTACTCATGCCTTTCGCAGTGAGTGGCCAGTCCGCCCTTGGGGCTGATGCATGGGGACCTGTCACAAGGAACAACGCGGCGCACAGAGAGGCGCGGGGTCGCGGTGCATCCCTTGAGCAGGACTTCCCGCAGGACGAGCGCGCCGCCGACGTCGGGGTATGGCTACAGGGCACGTTGTCGTGGAAGCGGTCGCTGGTGTCGCCGCAGGTGAC
The DNA here is from genome assembly GCF_026339935.1 of Streptomyces sp. NBC_01551. NCBI lineage: Bacteria > Bacillati > Actinomycetota > Actinomycetes > Kitasatosporales > Streptomycetaceae > Streptomyces > Streptomyces sp. NBC_01551. The sequence goes on along the minus strand of NZ_JAPEPX010000002.1, from coordinate 81,389 downwards.
CATCTCGGCGGCGGCGAGGCTTTCGAGGGCTTGACGCTGGGCGGCGTCGCCGGTGTCGACCCCGAGACCCGCACAAGACCTTCGCCTCGACGGGCTGGATTGGACCGCATACCGAGGTCTTGGCTCTTCCGTCCGATGACGGCGTCGGCCTGATCGGCCGAAGGACGTCGAGCCGGGCAGGCTCCTACCCGTGGGCCGGGTTGCGGCGGATGGTCGGCGTCGGCGCCGGAGTGGATTTGAACACGGGCTCATCCCCGCAGGCGCGGGGAGCAGGAGACCTGGGCGTCCTACTCGATGTGAAGCCCGGGTTCATCCCCGCATTCGCGGGGCGCAACTGCTGGATACCTTCAACGAATATCCGACCCACGGGTCATCCCCGCCGGTGCGGGGCGCAGCCGCGGTTCCCGCTGACCCAATGGTGGGTTTCGGGGTCATCCCCCTGGGGCACCGGGAGATGTGGTGCCACGGGAATTCTACTGCTGTGACCGGAAAGGTTCGCCGGGTCGCGGCGGACGGCACAGCCCTAGCTGGTCCAAGGCAGGCGGACGGCTTCGAGCTCGATGTCCGCGAGCAGCGCCTCGACGAGCGGGCGGGCGCCGCAGACCTTGGTGCCCCAGAGGTCGTAGTCGGTGAAGACGACCCAGGAGCGGTCCGCGGCCCACAGGTTGGAGGGGGTGTACAGGATGTCCGGGTTGTCGAAGAGGGCGTGGGCATCGCCCAGGCGGCCGGAGCGGACATGCCTGTTCTCGAAATCCTGCGTGATGAGCGGGTTGTAGTACGCCAGGCAGGGGGTGTCCGCTCCCTGGGGGCTGTGAACGGTGAGGAACCGGATCAGCTGGTCCCATGTCGGCCTGTCGAGACTGCCCTCGGCGGGCCACTCGATGGAGCCGGGCCGTATACCCGCCCCTTTCGCGGAGGGGAAGCAGCGAAAACAGGGGTACAGGCCCTGCGGCACGATCGGATCACCGATGCGGGCGGCCAGCTCCGCCCAGCGCAGCCGCTCCCAACCCGGGCCGGGGTGCTCGTCCCGGCTCTGGCTGGTGTTGACCGAATCCCCGGCAGTGCCCCCGCGCTCGTACATGCCGCCGAGCACCCAGGCGGCGTCGGGCCGCCCGGGTGCCTCGTAGCCGGTGAGGCCGTCGTCCTGGGCGATCCCGGCAAGCCAGTCCGTCTCGGAGGCGGGCGCGAGGGGCCACAGGGCGAGGATGTCATCGGGCATCCGGCCAGGCTACGGGCCCGGGTTCGACCAGCGCCGGGCGACCCGGTGAACCTCCTTCCCGGTCACAGCACTAGCCACGCGGTGTCGCTCCCGGGCTTGTTTTCGATTGGCCCCACGCCTATCGGGACAGAGCTCCCCACATGCGAGACAGCTGGGGTTCATCCCCGCGGGCGCGGCGAGCAGTTCGGATCGCCCAGGTTGTACCCGAACCACTTGGGCTCATCCCCGCGGGCGCGGGGAGCAGACCCGTCGACCTGCCACTTTATGCGGACGGTGAGCTGTTCCTCAGCACTTCTCCACAATCCGGCATAGCGGCATCTCTCGGGAGCAGTTACTCCGGCACGGCCTCATCCGCAACGCTGATCGGTCGCCTCCGACAGCCCGCACCGCGTGTGGGCGAAGGGCTCCCCTACCGTCCTGCGAATGCGGATACTCGGAGGATGTCCGATACCACCACCCTCGAGGTGGCTACCGAGCTCCACGACCGCCTCACCGCGCTGGCTGCGGCGCGCGGCCTCGATCTATCCGCGTACCTCACCGAGCTCACCACCGCACAGGAGAACGAAGCCGGGCTCGCCCGGGCCGCTCGGGCGTTTGACGAGGCTGTCCGGCGCCCCGGATTCCGCGAGGGGTTCGAGCACGACTTCGGCCCTGCTTCCGGCCACGCCGGCTCTCGGGCGGCATAGGTGGAACTGCACATCGACCACCGTTGGCTGCTCGAACGGCAGGAGGCACTGTTCAAGGACGTAGAGGTGGCAGACCACTCCGCGATGGTGGCGGCAGTCGCCAGGCACCGGGTGAACACCCCGAGTCTCGATGTGGACCACCCCGACGCCTACTGGCGCGCCGCCGCTCTCCTCGATGCGATCGTCCTGCTGCGTCCGCTCCCCGAGTACAACGAGTACTTCGCGTACGGAGTGGCCGTCGCGTACATCGAGGCGTCCGGCAAGACTGTGGACGCGCCGTACGAACAGTGGCGCGAGCTCATCACCGACATCCGCATGCTCCGCACCACCGTCTTCGACGTGGCCGACCGCCTGCGCTCCTGGCAGCGGGGATAGCCGCGCGGCCGAAGCGCGGACGGCCGGGAAGGCAGCTCCAAGCCGGCCCGGTCACCTCGACCGGCCGCCGGCGGAGCGAGGATGAGGCCGTGACTGCCATGACGCCTGTGGGCGGCAAGCACTAGCGGGTCGCGTAGGCGACCTGGACCTCGTCGGCGCGGTCGGTCCACCAGTGCAGCAGTGCCTCGTCCGACAGGAACATCGCCCTGAAGGCCGGGTCTTGGCGGTCGAGGTAGAGCTCCAGCTGCCAGAAGTCGGTCATGCGCTTCCACCACAGCCGGGTCACCGCCTCAGCCAAGTCTGCTTCCGACAGGCCGATCACCGACCGGTACCCGGCAGTGAACGCTGCGACGCGGTCGAGGTCGAAGACGCCGCCGACCCCGAACTGGACCTGGGCGGTCCGCGCGACCTCCTCCCCGTACGGGCGGACACCGAGCCGGTCCCAGTCCAGGACCGCCACGACGTCACCGCCCTCGCGAAGCATGTTGCGGTACTGGAAGTCGCCGTGCGTCCACCCGTACGGCCCGGCAGGGACTTCGCCAGTCGGCCGCCGGCCCGCGTGCCGGGCCAGGAGGCGGGCGAGCAGCGCGCCGAGATCGCGGGCCTGGTCAAGGGCCAGTTCGGTCCCCGGTACGTGGTCGCCTTCCACCCAGGGCAGCACGCAATAGCCGCGCCCGCCGACCTCCGCCACGAGGTCTCCGCCCTCGGCGGTCAACGGCTCAGGTACGGGGAAGCCCTCGCCGGCCAGGTCCGCGAGTACGGCGAGGTTCCTGCGCATCCTGGGCAGGGGGACGTCGGTGATCTCCTTCACCGCGTACGTGCCGGCAGCCGTCTCCACACGCCAATTCCGGTTCATCAAGCCATGGACGAGGAACGTCCGGTCCCGTACCTCGCCCAGCCCGAACGTCCGGGACAAGGTTGGCAGGGCCGCCAATAGGTCGCCGTCTCCGCTCGCACCCCTCACTCACGGCACGGTACGCCGACCCCCGACCCCGCTCCGCATCTTTCACCCATTTCACGGAAGGTGACGGGCGCGGCATCGAGGCCCTGATGTTCAAGGGAGAGGACGTCCCATGCACACGAGCCAAGGGGATTCGGGGGATGGCTGCACGGTGCCGATCTCCTCGTACCCCCATCCCTCGTACAGGCGCATGGCCTTCCCGTCACCGGCGGCCGGGTTCACCATCAGCGTGGCGTGTGCTTCCGGTCGACCGTCGAGCAGCGCGTCATGCATGCGGCGGGCCAGGCCGACGCCGCGCCATGCCGGGACGGCGCCGATCTCCTTTACGGCGATGGCGTCCCGGGCCGAGTACCGACCGGGCGCGGGGATCGTCATGCGTTTCCACCACCTGTCACCAGGGCCGACGGTGTTCCCGTAGGCGTACCCGATGGGCTGGCCCGTCTCCTCGTAGGCGATGACCGTTGCCCAGCCCGGCTCGGCGGCGTGCCGGTCCAGGCGTTCCAGGAACACGTCGAGGCGGTAGTTGGGGTGGTCGAGGAGATCGGCGCGTACTTGGGCGTACACGTCGCCGATGGTCTGCCGTATCGGGTCCAGGGCTGTGTACCGGCGCAGGGCAGGGGTGGGGTTGGTCGTCATCGTGCGCTCGCCGTCACTCGGGCCGTGTAGTCGCGCCACACGGCGGTCTGGGGACTGTGGGGAGCCGTGTCGGTCAGGCGCTGCCCGAATCCCGAGAGCATCCGGGTGACGCGCGGATGCGAGGCCGCGGCGTCGGCGGGAACCTGCATCGCTGTCGCGACGGCCCGTTCGACTTCGCCCTGTTCGAGCTGCCCGCGGGCCAGGCGGGTCGTCGTGATCGCGAGCGAGCGGCGCATGTGCGGCCGCAGCTCGGCCAGGCACCGATAGCCGTGGGATTCGGCCGTCTCCCAGTCGCCGAGCGACAGGTACGCCGACAGGGCCAGTGCGTGGATCTCGGCGCGGTCGTAGAACGCGGTCAGCCACACCGGCCTGTGCGCTGCCGGGTCGGACCGGTCCAGCGCCTCCTGCGCCTGCCCGAACGCACGGTCGGTGGACCGCCGGTCACCGGCCGCCGCGTGGATCGCGCCGTGCCGGGCCAGGCCGAGAGACGCGAACATCGGGTCCCGCCGGCTGATCCCCAGGTTCCGGGCGACCGCGTTGGCGGCGTCGGCGTCACCGGGCCGGTTCATGTGCCGGTACATCGTCCCCGCGTGAGACCAGATCCGGAACTGGATCGCCTGATCGCCGGACATGGACGCGATGTTCTGCGCCTCCCGCAGATGTCCCCGTGCGTCCTCGAACCTCCTGCCGTCGATCGCGGCCCACATCGCCGACGACCAGAACGCGGCGGCGGCCGCGTACAGGCTGGCGCGCACCCGTTGGGACGCGGCTCCCTGCTGCTGGAGCCGTAGTGCGTCGCCGGCCAGGGCGCGGGCCTGGTGCTCGATGCCGGTCCGTCCTCCGTGGCGGTGGTCGGCGGCGATGATGTCGGTGAACCGCTGCTGGAGGCGGGCGACGTCGGACATGCCGATACGGCGGGGAGCGGCTGCGGCTGCGGCTGCCGGGTATGAGCCGGCGGCGCCGACCACGACGCCAACGGCGGCGGTGAACAAGGTGCGGCGTTCCACGGGCGGTGTCTCCTGACGGGGCGGGGTGCCAGGGGTGCGGCTGCGGCGGACGAACCCCAAGGCGGCGGCGGGTCTCCCGCTGACGTTCTCCAGAGCGCGTAGCTGAACGGATTTGGGGCAGCGAACCCGGCCTGAGCGCCACGCGCGGATGGATGAGTCGTCCAGTCCTCCGAGGCGTCCGGTGATCTCACCGACCTCACGGTTGACCAGGTCGGCCAGTGCTCGGGCACTGAGCTGCTGGTCTTCCATCCAGGTGGCTAACAGCGTGTTCCGGGCTGTCTCCATCCCCACACCGTAGATCTCGACCTGCGGTGCGGGTCGGTAAACGGTTTGCCAAATCGTCCTAGGCGGCTTGCCGTTGGCGAAGCCTGATCGTCCTACCGGGCTGGTCTTGACGGCCATTGAATGAGTGTCGGCCAGTCGGAGCATCGCAGGCTCTCCCGTTCCGACCGGCGCTCACGCCGCACGGAACGGGCCCATCCGTATGGGTACTCCCCTGGCAGGACCGCGCGGCATCAGTGAGCGGGATCCGGACCCCGTCGTCCCCCGTCAGGGGCCGGATCCCGCCCTCCTTCGACGGCAGGAGCGAGTCATGGGCAGCACTCTCCCCCGACGCACCCCCGGTACCGGCGGACGCTCGCGGGCGGTGGCTGTCACCCGCCAGCACTACGACGACGGCCGGATCCGTCCGCATCGCTCACATCAGCCGCACGAACGGCGTGGAGACCACGACCGCCGTCGGCAACATCGAGCGCGGCAGCACCCCCGCACAAACCGCACCGCAGTCCACCACCACAACCACCACAGCCACGACCACCACTGACCACGGAGGTAGAGATGTTCGTGCACTCTGACCGCATGCCCACCGGCACGCCCCTGCCGAACGGAATCAGCACACCGGCCCCGTGGGGGCTTCGCCGTATGACCCCGTACCCCGCGCAGGCGCCCGCGTACGAGCGGGTCGAACTGGACCCCGCCACCCAGACCGGCGTCTACTTCGACGCCGCCGGCGCCGTCATGGAAATGCCGGGCCACGGCACCAGCACCGGCACCAACCCCGCCACCAACACCGGGAACCCCTCCGACGGCAGCAGCGGCGGCGGCACGGGAGGCGGGGACTCCGACTCCGGGAACGACAGCGACCAGTGACGGACTCCAGCCCGGTTCTGGTCGTCACCAACCTGGACGACCCCACGACCGACCTGGTGATCGAGGAACTGCACGGCCGGGACGTCCCGGTCGTGCGGTTCGACTCGGGGGACTTCCCCGCCACCTTGTCGTTCGAGGCCGTGATCACCGCCGACGGAGTCAAGGGGTTCCTCCACACCCCGACCCGCACGGCGGACCTGTCCCGCGTCCGTTCCCTCTATTACCGGCGCCCCTCCGGCTTCACCTTCCCGCACCTGGACGAGCAGAGCGCCCGCTTCGCCGTCACCCAGGCCCGGTACGGGCTCGGTGGCGTCCTCGCCTCGCTGCCCGGCTGCCTGTACGTCAACCACCCGCACCGCATCGGCGACGCCGAGTTCAAGCCCTCCGGGCTCGCCGTGGCCATCACCTCGGGCTTCCGCGTCCCCCGACACCCTGTTCACGTCCGACCCGCATGCCGCGCGGGCATTCATCAAGCGTCGGCAAGCGGTCATCTACAAGCCGCTGTCGACGCCCCTGTACCGGATCGACGGCGTCTCTTGCACGGTCGAGGTGCTGGAGGTCGAGGCAGAGGAGATCGACGACTCCGTGGCCGGGACCGTCCACCTGTTCCAGGAGCGGATCGACAAGGCGGCCGACGTACGCGTCACCGTCATCGGCGAAGAGATCTTCTGCGTCCGCATCGACTCCGACCTCCTCGACTGGCGCACCGACTACTCCCGCTTGACGTACAGCGTCGTCCAGCCTCCCCCGGGCATCACGGAGGCTCTACGGACATACCTGGCCCACTTCCGCCTCGTCTTCGGCGCTTTCGACTTCGCCGTGGACCACGTGGGGCAATGGTGGTTCCTGGAATGCAACAGCTCCGGCCAATGGGCCTGGATGGAGCCGGAGACCGGACTGCCGATGGTGGCAGCCATGGCGGATTTGCTGGAGAGGAAGACGACGTCATGAGCGACCAGGACGAGCGGGACCAACAGGAGCTGCTGCGGGTCCTCGCCGGGCAACTCGCCGCGGGCGGTCACCTGCACACCCCGCCGTGGCGCGAGGCGGTCGAGACGGTGCCCCGGCACGAGTTCCTGCGCGGCGGCTTCTTCGACCGCGTCGACCTCCCGGGCCGGCCGACCGCGTGGGCGCCGGTCATGCCCGACGAGCCGCTGTGGCTGGAGCGCTGCTACGAGGACGAGTCCCTGGTCACGCAGATCGCGGGCACCATCGCCCCCCAGGACCTGCGCGGCGAGATCATGAGGACGCCCACCTCCTCCAGCACCATGCCGTCCCTGGTCGTGCGCATGCTCGAAGACCTCGCCGTCGAGGACGGCCACTGCGTCATGGAGATCGGCACCGGCACCGGCTATTCGACCGCGCTCCTGTGCCATCGCCTCGGCGACGACCAGGTGACCACCGTCGAGGTGGACGAAGAGATCTCCGGCCGCGCCGGGGCCGCGCTGGGAGCCTGCGGATACGCCCCGCACCGGATCGTCGGCGACGGCCTGGCAGGACACGCGGCCGGCGCCCCCTACGACCGCATCGTCGCCACCTGCGGGATCGTCAACCTGCCGCCGGCGTGGATCGAGCAGACCCGTCCCGGCGGAATCATCCTCGCCACCCTCGGCGGCTGGATGTACTCCTCCGAACTCGCCCGCCTCACCGTCCACGAGGACGGCACCGCGTCCGGGCGCTTCCTCGGCGGACAGATCTCCTTCATGCTCGCCCGCCCCCAGCAACCCCCGCCGCTGGGCATCCTCCCCGACCTCGATCAGGGCGAAGAGCGCCAGGCCATGCTCGGCGCCGACGTCTTGGACGACTGGAACACCCGCTTCGTCGCCCAGCTCGCCGCACCGCGAGCCCAGCGGATCACCCTCGACCGCGACGGCCGCACCGAACACGTCCTGATCGACGTAAGCGCCGGGTCCTGGGCCGTCCTCACCGAAATCAACGGGACCTGGATCGTCCGGCAGGGCGGCCCTGACCGCATCTGGGACGCCGTCGAGGAGCACGTCAACCGCTGGCGGGAGCACGGCGCCCCGGAGCTCGACCAGTTCACGGTCACCGCCACCCCCAACGGCCACACGATCACCTGGCCCGGCAACTGACCATCGCGACGGCCCCGCTCCCGTCCCCTCGTCCGGAGGCAGGGGCCGCCGCCGTCTCCGGCCGATAGGGTGCAGCCCTCGCCGGACGGAGGAAGACCATGGACGAACCCCTGGAGCAATGGGCGGCCCGTCGCGCGAAGAGACTCCGCCCGGTCGGCGATGCGCTGCCGCCACCTCCCGCCCGGTCCCCCATGACCGCGGGCACAGGAAGGCACCGCAAACCCCGCAGACGCTGAACGTGGAACACCAAACGCCTCTGCCCCCACCAACACTGACGGCGCAGAAGCGTTTTGCAGGCTCCCAACTGCGTTAGTGACGGGGCGACCCACCACGTGGGCGTCCAGGTCGGCCGCCAGGGTTCATCCCCGCAGACGCGGGGCGCAGAGCACGGCCGCCGTAATGGTGCCGGTCCGCTGGGGTTCATCCCCGCAGGCGCGGGGGCACAACGTGTCCGTGGCGAATGTCTCCACGTACAGCGGTTCATCCCCGCGGGCGCTGGAGCAGACTGCTTCGCCTGCCACTTTAGGCGGCAGGCAGGCGTGTCCACGTACTTCTGCGGAGTCCGGCATTGTTGCGTAAGTCGGGGCAGACGCCCCGTTGATGGCGCTCCTGAAACGGCCACCCCTTGCCCGGGGCGACCCCGTACCTGCTCAGTGGATCTCTCCAGGCATCTGGCGGTCACGATTGGGGTGGTCGCAAGGCGCCGGCGATGACGGTGGTCACCATCTTCTGGATGGCGGCGGTCGGCGGTGGGGCGCTTGTCCGGTCGGCGAACAGCAGGTGCCCGGCCCCGACGAGGGTGGGGGCGAGTGTGTCGATGTCGGCGTCGCCGGCCAGGCGCCCCAACTCCCGCTCGGCGGTGAGGTAGGCGGCGATCATGGCGGTGCCTTGCACGGCCAGTGGGATGCCGGTCAGACCGGCCTCGCGCAGCCGGGCGCGGAGGCCGTCGCGGAAGGTGATGAGCGCGACGATTGCCACCGTGACCGGCCGGAACAGGTCCTGTAGTGCGTCGGCGAGGTTGTCCACCACGCTCCCGGTGCCGGCGGCGGCGCGCAGGGTCGTGGTTCGGTCCTCGATGCCGCGGATGCGGTTGAGGACCAGTTCCGCCAGGAAGGCGTCGAAGTCGGTGAAGTGCCGGTGCAGCACACCCTTGGCACAGTTCGCCTCCTCCGTGACCGCCCGGCTGGTCAACGCGTCGGGCCCGTCCCGAAGCAGGACGCGCTCAGCGGCTTCGAACAACTGGCCGCGCACGTTGTGGATGTGCACCCCTGACGGCATTGTCTCCCCTTCCGTGCCGACCCAGCCTTAACAAGTGGGCAACCGCCCACTAGTGTGGGCGCATGCCCACTTTATCGCAGGGACAGCCGGACAAGTCCGGACGCGAGCCCCACCGCCACCGGCAGACGGCCGAGTCGTTCGGTGTGGACGCCGAACGCTACGACCGCGCCCGACCGCCGTATCCCGAGGCCCTGGTGGACAGGATCGTGGCGGCAAGCCCCGGCCGGCACGTACTCGACGTCGGGGCCGGGACCGGCATCGAGGCCCGGCAATTCCAGGCGGCCGGATGCACGGTGCTCGCTGTCGAGCCCGACGAACGGATGGCCGCCTTTGCGCGACGCAGCCGTGTCGAGGTCGAGGTCGCCAGGTTCGAGGACTGGCAGCCGGCCGGGCGGCGGTTCGACGCGGTCATCGCCGGCACCGCCTGGCACTGGGTGGACCCCGTCGCCGGCGCGGCCAAGGCTGCCCAGGTGCTCCGGCCCGGCGGCCGACTCGCCCCCTTCCACCACGTCCCCCAGCTCCCGGCCGAGGTGATCGACGCCCTCGCTGAAGTACTCCAACGGGTCGCCCCCGATTCCCCGTTCAACCCCGGCCTGCTGAGAGGGTCGGCCGTGGACGCGTACCAGCCACTGTTCGCGAGAATCGCCGACGGGATCCGGCAGACGGGCAGGTTCAGCGAGCCGGAGCAATGGCGCTTCGCCTGGGAGCGCACCTACTCCCGAGAGGAGTGGCTCGACCAGCTCCCCACCTTCGGCGGCCTCACCCAACTCCCCGCAGACAAAATGGCGAAGGTCCTGGACAGCGCCGGGACTGCGATCGACATGCTCGGCGGTCACGCCACCATGCCCTACACCTCCGTTGTCATCACCTCTACCCGCTCCAATAAGGCCTGACCGCCGCAAAGGTCGGACGTTGCCGGGCGCGAGCAGACCGGTGAGCTCGGCAACGTCCCCGGAGTGGCGGGGAGGGGACTCGCAAGCGGGGGAGGTTCTCCGGCTTCTTGGCCCGCCCGTCGGCGCGGCGCCCGACCTGGCCGACGGGTGGTGGCCGGCTGCAGCAGGAGCGCCACCGCGAGTACGGCCAGGCCGCTCGCGAGCACGGCGCGTACGAGTGCACCCGCCGCCCCGCGCAGGTCAGCGGCCGCACGGGTGAAGTCGATCCAGGGCAGCGAGAGGTTCCCAACCAGCGCGGGAGCCAGCAGAACCCCCGCGGCCAGAGTGCCGAGGGCAACGGGAACGATGGCGGCGCCCAGGTCCAGCCACGCCCGCGCGCGCCGGTTGGCCCCCATGAGATGGAGCAGCCGGGCGCGCCGGTCGTGCCCGTGGGCTCCCATGCGTACGGCGGCCACGACGAGTCCCGCCGCCGGCAGCACCAGGAGCAGCGCCACGATGACGGCGAGATACCGCTCGCGGCCCTCGTCGATCAGGCGGACGTCACCGAAACTGGGGCCAGGTGCGCCGAAGCCCGTGATCCCGTCGAGGAAGCTGGAGTTCAGCATGGCCTCGCTGGGCCGGGTGTAGACCAGGCGCTCTCCGGGTGTGGCGAGCCCGGCCTCGCCGACGAGGCCGGCCGTGTGCCCGTAGCGGCGGGTGAAGTCCTCCCGCCCCGGCCCCTCGGCGAGCGTCGGGGACAGGTACGACTCCCCCGGCGCCGGCCATCGGTCGAGCCCCGGCGGCAACGGTGCGTCGGCGGCCAGCGGCCAGAGCACCACGACGCTGTACTGGCGGCCGTGCTCGCTCTCCCAGTACCGGCTCCACAGCGCCTTCGGTTGTTCTCCCTGCCCGGCGAGGACGGGGTTGCGCGCCGGGCCGCGGGCCTCGCGCCCGTCGAAGGTCGCGGCGGAGACCACGAACGCCGAAGCGGCGAGGGCCGCGACCACCGTGGCCATGAGCAGGGCCAGGAAGCGGGTCCGCCCGCTCTCGCTCACGCGGGATGCGGACCGGCCCATGCGCAGTAACTGCCACCACAGCAGTCACGGTTGAGCGTGGTGTTGCCGTTGGCCGCGGGATCATCCCCGCATGAGCGGGGAGCAAGGACCGCACGGGTCCACCTTCCCCGGCTGCCAGGGGACATCCCCAGCTCATGCGGGGCGCACCAGGCCAGGGCGACCCAGAAGCGGTTGGCCCCAGGGGCATCCCCGCGCATGCGGGGAGGAGGTCACGACCCCTCCGGGGCTCGGGGCGGTCCTGGGCTCATCCCCGCACATGCGGGAGGCGTCTTGCTGACCAGCAACTTTAGGCGGTCGGCGAGCCGTTCTGGAGCACATTCGCCGAGACCGGCAAATCCTTGGATTCCTTCCCCGCGCACAGCGCTGTGCACACAGGCGTCCGCCCAGCGCGCCACAGACAGCGCGGCGTTCTGATGACAATCCGGGGCCGCAGCAGATGGGAGGCCAGCCAGGACACGGACCCCACCCTCGATGCAAGCCAAGTGCGCGGACTCGGGCTCGGCGGATATAGTGAAGCCACCAAGTTACTCAGGCGCGGAAGGCCCTCCACTCAGTGGAGGGCCTTCCGTCTTTCCCGGCTCCCGCCCCGGTCAGGCGACCTGGAGCTTCGGCCGGCCCGTCGGGGTCGGCGGGGCCTGGTGGTACGTCGGCAGCTTCAGGTTGGGCAGGTCCCCCGCCTGGATGCGGGCGAGGGCCGCGCGGAACGCCGCCTCCATGCTCTCGGGGGTTTCGTACTTCGCCGCGAGCGGATGGAGCCGGTACGAGTTCCCGTTGCGCTCCTCGCTGCGCGGCCTGAGCACGATGTTCAGGTCGCACAGCGGCGCCATCAGCCCGCTGACGGCCTGCGGGGTGACCCCGTACTCGGCCGCCATGTCCTTCTGACGGACCGGAAGCGTCCCCCCGAAGTCACTCCGGGAGACCAGGTACTGGAGGAACTTGACCGCGGAGCCCGACAGCGGCAGGGCCCAGATGCGCTCCGCGACGATCGGAGACATGACGTTAGCCATGGGACAGCCTTCCTCGTGAGCGGACACCCGTGCACGGGCGTGACAGCACTATCACCCGGTTCGTTTCCTTCCACGAAAGCTGTCTTCGGCCCCGAAGTCGAGGTCCAGCTCCTCCTGATGGGCACCCTCCGGTCCCACCGCGTACGGGAACACACTGGGGTCGTGCTCGTGCTTGTCGGCGATCTCGGCCAGCACCTCGTGCTGGGCCGTGCTGTTGCCGTGGAACCACAGGCGCACATTGATCTGGATCCTGCCGTTGCCGGCCTTCTCCACCCAGTTGTAGCCGCACAGCGCCTGGACGGCGCGGTTGACCGTGGAACGCGTGATCATCTTGCCGCCCTTCTGGGCGGCGACCTTGTTCAGTCCGTCCGTGATCTCCTGTTGCGTGTACTGGGTGATGCCGGTCCCCGGCACCTGCCCACCCGCCACGAAGAGGAACACGCACAGCTGGGACTTGGTGATGCTGTTCGCGACGGCCAGCTGCGCCAGCAGCTGCGTGAACCAGTTGCTGGCCAGGCTGTAGCCCGCTCCCCCGGCCATGTCGTGCACGGCCTTGGGGTCAGCCGCGTACTCGAAGTGGACTCCCTTGAGCCGACGACGCCCGCTGGGATCGGTCGCGTGCGCCACCTTCTCCCCGAGCTGCTGTCCGAGGACGGCCAGGATGTCTCCGTACTCGGCGTCGTCTCCCGCGGCGGAGGGGACGGGAATGGGACGGGGCCCGCGCTGTCGACGACGTGCGGGCGGATCAGATGTCACAGGACCTCCTTGTTACTCAGGCGGTCCGAGACTATCCAAAAAATCAACGTGTGCTTGTCTTTTGGCGCGGCGACGCGCCGGGGGGCACCTCCCCCACGCGGCCTGTTCGAGGGAGGCCCCAAAAGTACACGAGGCGTGAAGTTATTTTGCCCTCAGGCGCCGGAAGTACACGACTCCTTGATTTCGGTTGTCGCAATGGCAGCACTTTTGAGTCGCGTCCGGAGTGTGCGCGGGAGGCAGGGCTCGGCAATGCTCACGTCCCTGACCTGCGGCGATCGGAAGCGACGGGGCCTCACAAAAAACTAAAGCACTGCTTGATTTTTCCGCGAAATGTGCTCGCTGGATACACATTCCGAGGGTCCAAATGTGTCCTGGGGGACACATACCCCCTCGCAAAACCGCAGGTCACAGGCCTGCCACGGCCGCGCCCTCTTATTAAAGAGCAACCTGACCACGCGCCTTGGCACCAACGGTTTCTGAGCAGGTGTCACCTACCCTCCCCCTTTACCGCATCTCCCGATAACGGCACCAACTCACCCATAACCACCACGACCTGACCCCCAACCCAACACCTCAACTCCAGCCGGACCACTTCTTCGACCGGCACCACCGAACGCGAGCCCCGACGGCGCGTGAGGTGAACGGGCACGGTCAGTGGCCACCCGCACCACTCCCGGTCTCAGCCACGCTTCCATGCTTGGTAGTGGGCACGACGTGCAGTCGCCAACGGCGGTCAACCACCCCGGCGGGGCACCGCAAGCCCGCCAGGGCTGAGGAGCTACCGACCCCATGCGCCGACCGTCGTAGTCGCAGTCGATCCCGAACGTGCCGCGCCAGGTGCAAGACTGGGCTGCGTAGCCATGCTGAACCTCGCTGAGTGCGAGCAGCGAGCAGTGAGCAGGCAATGGCCATCAGAACGAGGGGTGTGTCGATGGGGCGGATCCTGAAGGGCATGTCTCGCATACCGTGGCACGAGCTGACCCATGCCTACGGATCTGCGCGAGAAGTTCCGGGCAGACTGTCGCGGGTGGCTTGGGGTGATCCCAAATCGAGTGCTGAGGCATTGAGCGATCTCGGGCTGTGGCTCGGCGAGCTGGCAGTCTTTGACGCGACCGTCGCGGCGGTTCCCTTCCTCTGGGATCTAGCAGTGACTGATTGCGTCACCAGCCGGCCTGAGGTCATCGAGCTCCTGCAGGCGATCCTTGAACATGACAACGCTCCGCAGATTGACGTCCAGTGGGCGGCTCACCAGGCCGTACTCAGAGGTGTGGCCGTGGTAGCCCTGTTGACCATCGACGAGGACCCCGCGGTGCGTGCTGCGGCTCTCAACCTGGCGGCAGCGATCAGCTCTCACATCTGCGAGGCCTGCCGTCCAACCTGACGGGCAGCTCTTCCCGCTACCTTCCGAATCCTGCGAGGACCGAGGGGGTTGGGACCGGTGAGAGGGTGCAGGCTGGCTCGTTTCGCTCAGCCGAAGCAGTCTGCGTTGTCCGCACTGCCGCCCTGGGAAGGGTGGTGAGTGCGCCAAAGTTGTCTGAGGGCTTCCAGTTCGGTTCGCGGGAAGTACTCACCCCACTTGGCCCGGTAGCCGCTCTCGCCGTAGGTCTGTGCGACCTGATCGAAGCAGCGGATCACAGCACGGGCGAGCTGGTCGATGCCGAGCTGACTCGCCCAGATCTCGGTTCCCCTGTTGTCGTGATCGCCGCCATGGCGCAGTTCGAGCACGCGGCACCAGATGTCCTCGCCTGCGCGATAGAAGATCCACCGGTAGGCAGTCGGCTCGGCCTCGAACTGGGCACGGACCTCCGTCTGGCCCTGGACGAGTCTGGTCACAGCGGTCAGGAACTCCTCGGGTGCACCAGTGATGTAAGACGCGGTGAGCTCCGCCTTCGCGTGACGATCCTCAACGGTGCACTCGGCCCAACCGTGCGTCCCCAAGGTCCAAGTGATGCGTATGCCTGGTGTCACTGCTGCTCCTCTCCAAGGAAGTGGCGGATGTCCGTCGCCAGGGAAGCCATTCGCTCGACGGCCTCCAGGAGTGCTCACCGTCGTCCGATGGTCAGGTACCTGGACCGGCTTCGGCGACTTGGGGTATGCGGTTCAGCGTCAGAGCAGGAATGTGGCTGAGGCTTTCGGCGCAGCTCATCAGGGGCCCGCCACCCACTGCAGCCTGAAGTCCTCCACGTCCACCAGCCGCCCTCACTCCGCCTGAGCCCCAGCCCGTAGAGCGTAGGGAGCGGATCGGACAGGTGGGCACTGGGATGGCTCACCATCGGTGAGACAGGCAAGAGGGTTGAACGCACACGCGACATACGTCCGGTGTGTCCCTTCGCTTTCCCTGCTGGAGGTTAGTAAGGTACCCGCATGACCGCTCCATACGATCCGGAAGTCAGGGAAAAGGTAGTCGCGAAGCTGCCGGCGTCCCTGCGGCAGGAACTCAAAGTCCGCGCAGCTCAGTTGGGCGTGGACATCCAGGACGCCGTCACCGACGGCATCCACGCATGGCGTGCCGACGCCTCCGCAGCGACGCCTGTGGACACTTCTGGCGCCGCTTCGTTCTCCACCTACCTCCCCACCGGCCTGTACGGGGACTTCAAGGAGGACTGCCGCGTACGGGAGGTGCCGTACAACCAGGGCGTCGCCCAGTCGATCAGGCTGTGGCTCGACACCCACCCCTCCCCCGCCGGCCGACGACGGCCGTCCCACGAGGGCGCGCGCCGGATCGTGGTCTGCAACCAGAAGGGCGGCGTGGGCAAGAGCGCCATCAGCAACGGGCTCTCCCAGGCCCTCGCCGAGACCGGTGCCCGTGTCTGCGTGATCGACTTCGACCCCCAGGGACACCTGACGCGGCACCTGGGCGCGGACATGCTCGGCATCAAGGAACCGAGCCTCGCCAAGCACATGCTGGGGGAGATCGAGGGCCGGGTGCGGGAGCTGCTCGTCCCCATCGAGCACGGCGTGTTCGCCGGCCGCCTCTTCCTGCTGCCCTCCTGCAAGGACGCCTTCCTCCTCGACGCCCGGCTGGCCACCACCCGCCACGTCCGGACGAAGGAAACCGCCCTGGAGAAGGCCTTGGAAGAGCTGGAGAAGGAGTTCGACTACATCGTCGTCGACTGCCCTCCCAGCCTCGGCTACACCATGGACACGGCGCTGTACTACGCCCGTACCCGCGAAGGCGAAGCGCCGAAGACCTCCGGCATCATCGTTCCCGTCCAGGCGGAGGACACTTCCGCCGACGCCTACGACATGCTGAGCGAGCAGCTGGAGGACCTGGTCGACGACCTCGACATCGAGATCTCCCAGCTCGGCTTCGTCGTGAACCTCTACGACAGCCGCAAGGGCTTCGTCGTCACCTCCTCCCTCAACAGCTGGAAGGAGTTCGGGGACCCGCCAGTCATCACCGTCATCGGAGACCTGAAGGAGCAGCGCGAAGCCGTGCGCGTCAAGCTGCCCCTGCTGCACTACGCACCGGAGTGCGAGCAGTCGGAAGCGATGCGGGAGATCGCGCGGAGGATCGCGGTATGAGCAAGAGCGACCTCCTCGGAACCGGCGCCGCCTTCAGCAACGCCCGTCGCAGCGGCGGCCGGAGCGAGCGCGGGCGCGCCAAGGCCATCGCCCAGGGCGATGTGCCGGCGTACGAACTCGTCCGGGTCCTTCTGGAGCAGGTGTCCCCGACTCCCCTCAACCCGCGCCGGAACTTCGGCACGGACGAGGAGAAGACCCGTTTCGGCGAGGAGCTGCGGCAGGCACAGCTCTCGGCGTGTGTCGTGGTCAGCCGGAGCGCGTACCTCGGGCTGTGGCCGGACCACGAGTCCCGCATCGGGTCCGCTTCGTACGTCCTCATCAACGGCGAGCGCCGGTTCCGCAGCGCACTGCACGTGGGGCTGGAGTCACTGGACTTCGTCGTACGCGACGACCTCGCCGGCTCCCGTACGGACTTCATCGACCACCTCCTCGCCGAGAACCTCGAGCGCGAGGACTTCGACGTGATCGAGCGCGCCCGGGGTGTGCAGCAGCTGGTCGAGACGTGCGCGGAGGACGGCCGGGAGCACGGTGCGAAGTCCCGGGCCGCGGAGCGGCTGGGGCGCTCGCCGTCCTGGGTCACCAACCAGCTGGTGCTGCTGGAACTGCCGGACGAGATCCAGCTGATGCTCAGCTCGGGGGACCTGCCCGAGCGGGACGGCCGGCTGCTGGCACGGGCCGCGAAGGACCGGCCGGGTGTCGGGGCGGCGGAACTGCTCGCGCTCCTGAAGGCGAACAAGGAGCAGGAAGCGCAGGTCAAGGCGGCGCAGCGGGAGATACTGCGGGGCGCTCAGGAGTCCGTCCCGGTGCCTGCGCAGGACGGCGCGGGCCTGGCTGGGGGAGTCGCGGAGGCTGCGGAGCAGGGTCAGCCGCCGGCCCGACTTTTGTCCGCGGACAAAAGTCGGGAGCCCGAGAGCCTGCCGCCGATGGTGGTGGAAGAGTCGGCTCCGGCCGCCTCGCTCCCGGAACCGGCCCAGCTGAGTCCGGCTCCGCAGCCGTCGACACCGAGCACGCCGGAGCCGGCGGCAGCCGTGCCGGAGGTTCACCTGCACGAGCCAGAGGGCGCCATCCCGTCTCAGGGAAGGGGAGCGGATCCGGCTTCGGTCATGTGGGACGATCCGGAGGCCGTGTTCAACGCGATCCGGCAGAACATGACGGCCAAGGACCGCGCGGAGCTCACGATGCGCCTGATCCACATCAACAAGCGGCGGTAGCACCCGCCGACGGACACCCCGGGGTCCCACCGCCTTTTCACCGGCGGTGGGGCCCCGACTTTTGTCCGCGGACAAAAGTCGGGAGCCGCGCCGATCGCTGTCCCTTTCAGCGTAGGTGGCTTCGGCGCTGCCCTGACCTGCGTGGACTGTGTTCGTTGACAGACAGCTCGCGTCAGGTGGACTGCCGACCGCAGCTCGGGGAGAGAGAAGGATCCTGCAAACGCTGCAAGCCAGACACACGGTGCGGGCATGACGCCAGGGTTGCCCTCCGATGTTGCCGACGCACTCGACGTTCTTCGGCGTGGACAGGAACGCCGTAGCGGCGGCGCCGTCTCCCGCCGGCACGGTGGTGGCGGCCGGGGCCGCGCAGCTCTACGACTGACGCGCTGCGGCTGCTGCGCTCGTAGACGCTCGGACGACCCCGGGTGAGCGGTCAAGCTTCACCACGTTGTTCTGCGGGACGGGGTGAGCCCTTCGTATGGGCCCTCTGGTCAGGGGTTCTGGGCGCCGCGGGGCGACGGAGGGGCAGCAAGCGGTGCTTCCTCGTCGGCTGCATTGGCCGCCCCTGCCGAACTGGCACCTCTGCCCATGCTCCGCTCACTCACCCAAGTAGCCGAGACGGTGAAGTTGGCCTCCGTAGCCGCCTTGGCGATCACGGCCCCCGCCTCCGCGGTGATCTTGATCCCGAATTGGACATTCACCTCGTCCGGAGGGAGAGCTGCGGAACGCAGTTGGTCCACGACCGCGTCGACCGCCGGGCGGACGCGGGACAGGGCGTCCTGCAGCGTTCGGGCGGTCGAGCGCAGGGCGTCCTCGCCCCTGCCCACGCGATCGATCACAGGGAGGCCATCCGAAACCTCCACCCAGACGCTGCCACCCTCGTCCAGATGCATCTCGATCAGTTCGGGCATGTTGGGGAACTCCTCCGTTCCTGGCGCTACAGGGCTCAACTCGCCTGCATGCTAAGGGGTGTTCTGTCATGCTCACCAGAACGATAGCGGGAGTGACGCTGAGGAGGGGGCGTGGCGGACGTGGCCCGTGAGCCAAACCGCGCGACGACCGGGGCCACTGGATCCACCGGTTCCGCCGGGGCCGCCGCTGTCAGTCCACTGGGTGCCGCCGTCGCGCGGGTGTGGGGCCGGAACGGGCGACCGATCGGGGGAGCCTTCCTGGCGGCACCGGACCGCCTCCTGACCTGCGCTCACGTCGTCAACATGGCGCTCGGAAGGGACGGCGAGAGCACTTCGCGTCCCTCAGAGCCGGTGACGCTGGACTTCCCGCTCGTGGCACCAGGCGTAAGGGTGACCGCCGAGGTCGAGCACTGGGTGCCGCCCGGCAGGACGCCCCCCGAGGACGTCGCCGGCCTCCGTCTCACAGCTTCGCCCCCGTCAGCTGCCACCGCAGCTGCGCTGATCAACGCCCCGGAGACCTTCGACCTCCGCGGGGTGGTGCTGGGCTTTCCCGAGCTGTCCGACAGCGGGGTGTGGAGCATCGGGCGGCTGCGCGGACGGCAGGCCCGGGGCTGGGTCCAGATCGATGTGGACGGCACCAGCCAGTTCGACATCCGGAAGGGGTTCTCCGGAGTCCCGGTCTGGGACCCGGAGCGCGCGGCAGCCGTCGGCATGGTGGTGACCGCCTGGCGCGGCTCGGGCATCCGCAGCGCCTACATGGTGCCGACCGCCGGACTGTTCGAGGCGTGGCCACGGCTCAGGTCCATGGCTCAGCCACCCACACCCTTCCCCGGCCTGCGCCCGTTCTCCGAGGCGGAGGCGGACGTCTTCTTCGGGCGGGACGGGCTCTCCGGTCAGATCGTCCGACGAAGCCGGGTCGCGCCGGTCGTCACCGTGATCGGGCCTTCCGGCGTCGGAAAGTCGTCGCTCGTCCGGGCAGGCGTGCTGCCCCGGCTGCGAGCGGAGCCGGGCACCGTGGTCGTGTCCATGCGGCCCTCCGAGGCGCGTACGCCGTTGCGATCTCTCGCGTTCGCGCTCGATCGCGCACTGGCGGGGGAGCGGGCCAACGGCACCACCGCCGATTCCGATGCCGTTCAGCGTCTCGACCGGGTGACCGAGCTTGCAGAGCGCATAGCCCGGGACGGGCTGCGGGAGATCACCGGCGCCGTGCTGGAGGCCCGGGGTGCGGAGCGGCTGCTGATCTTCGTTGACCAGCTCGAAGAGGTCTTCGCTGCCTCCGATCAGGCCGCCGACGACTTTGCCGCCGCGCTGCGCTCGGCCGTTCCGGCCTCCGGCGCGGGGACGGACGGCAATGCTCCCGTCGCATGGGCCGACTCCCCTGTGCGGCTGCTGTGCGCGCTGCGAGCCGACTTCCTCGGCAGCGCGCTCAAACGGCCCCTGCTCGGCTTCCTGGTGGACGGCGAACGGCTGCTGACCGTCGGTGAACTCGACGACGCCGAGCTGCGCCAGGCTCTTCTCGGACCGATCGGGAAGCTGTGCACGGTGACGTACGAGGAGGGCTTGGTCAACCGCATCATGGACGAGGTGGGACACGCCCCCGGGCGCCTTCCGCTCGTCCAGTTCACCTTGTCCCAGCTGTGGGAGCGCCAGCGGAACGGCTTGCTGACACACGAGTCCTATGACGACCTGGGCGGTGTTCAGAACGCTCTCGCGGATCACGCCGAACACATCTGGAGTGGGCTCGACACCGACGAGCAGACCCTGGCGGCCCGGCTGCTGAACCAGCTCGTACATCCGCTGCCCGACCGGATGGCCTTCACCCGGCGCTCCGCCGCCCGGGCGGACTTCGGTGACGAAACCTGGGCCCTGGCCGGCCGTCTGGCCACCTCCCGGGTGGTCGTCGTCCGGGAAGTGGCCGACTTACCACGGTCCGCCGCCGGCGCCGACCGGGACGAGGGCGGCGTAGCCGACGAGCAGTCGCGGCTCGGTGTGGAACTCGCGCACGAATCCCTGATCACCCGCTGGGACAGACTGCACCAGCTCACCCTTCGAGAGCGCGACTTCCGCATTTGGCAGGACGGCCTGCGCCAGCGGATCGAGGCGTGGTACGGCGAGGGCTGCCCGAAGCGACGGCTGCTACCGCTCTCCGAAGCGCGCGAGGCGCGCCGGTGGCTGCGTACTCATGCCGACGAGATGGGCAGGGAAGAACACCGGTATCTGGCCGGCAGTCGACGACGGCACCGCGCACTGGGCCTGCGGGCAGCAGCCGTCGTCACCGTACTTGCCGTCGTGGGCACATCGGTCTGGCGCGACCAGCAGGAGAAGCTGGCGCATTCCGCGGCCCACTCCCTCGCCGAGGGTGCCGCGAAGCTGGCCTACCGCGACGCGTATGGCGAGGCCCGACTGGCGCTGAGAGCCCGTGACACGGCCGTCACGGAGGAGACCAACGACCGGGTACGGAACAGCTACGCCGCACTGCAGTCCGCGGATGTGCTGTTGCCTGATCCCAGCAGCGCCCTCTCGGACACCGCGAGCACGAGCGGCGATGGCGTGATGTCCGTTCGCAACCAGTTGAGCGCGGACGGTAGGACGGTCGCCCTGACGGCTCCCGACCTGAAGCCCGCGGTGTGGCGGATCGCGGAGGACGGCCGCAGCGCGAAGCAGGTCTCCCTCGGCCTGCTCGACCCGGTGATGCAGGGCAACCGGCCGGCCATCGACGCCAGCGGGCGGTACGCGGCGTTCATCACCCCCATGAGCCCCGCCATCACCTCGAAGTTCAAGAAGAATCCGTGCCGTCCGCCGGACCCCACCGCGATCGCGCTGACCACGTGCCTGACGGTGTTCGACACGGGCTCGGGCCGCGCCACGGTCGTCGTCCCGGTGAAGGGCATCGCGCGCGCGGCGTCGGTAGAGGCCATGAGTATCGATCCGTCCGCCAAGGTGATCGGGCTCATGCTCAAGACCGCCAACGACACGTGGGAACTGCAGCGGCGTGACCTCGCCACCGGCCGGCTCCTCACCGAGACATCACTGCGGTGGGAGAGCTACATGGGCCTCAGGTTGCTGACAGGTTTCTGGCTGGCGCCGGGCGGAGAATCGGCGCTCGTGATGACAACGGGAGAGGGCGGCAAGAAGCCCTACGTCCGCCATGAGCTCAGGAACATCCCGCTGACCGAGGCGGCGGGTGCCGGCGGTGCCGCGAACGCGGAGGGGAAGGTTCTGACGCCTTATGCCGTCAACGGCGCTGTCACCGTCTCGGGCGACGGCACGCGCATCGCCGCTACGCTCTCGCCGTCGGACACCGAGTGGGGAACCGAGTTCAAGGTCTGGGACGTACGCACGGGTGCAGTCGTCGCGCAGCTTCCCGGCCTCAGCGACTCGCTCGGCTCCACCCGGATCACCCTCGACCGGACCGGGAAACGCCTGTTCGCCATGGGGCTCGACAACCTGGGAAAGCAGTACCCCGAATTTCCCCCCATTGATGTGGCCAACACGGACGCGATGACGAAGGCCGTGGAGGAGCTGGAGGAGAAGACGGCGACACGAGTGTGGGTCTGGCGCGTAGGCGGACAAGAGGAACCGCAGCAGTCCGTCATGCGCCTCTCCTCGGGGTGGCTGTCCGTGCGGGCCCTGGGCGACGGCCCCGACGCCCACCTGGCGTTGTACGCCCGAGGCGCGATCGGGTTCGTGGGCAGCCAGGAGGGGAAACTTCCCGAGCAGCGGCTCACCCACCGGCCGGCCAACTTGACCTCCATCGACCCCGGCACGGCAGTGCCCCACCTGTGCTCTGCCCTGGCGACGTCCGTGGAGTCGGGCACCGTGGGCAAACTGACCCCCGACGGAGCGGCCACGGGAGACCCCTGCGACTGACCGGGCAGCCGACGCCAACGGCATCACTTCTGTGGAGTGCACACGTTGGGTGACGCGCGCAGGCTTCTGCCGCATGATGTACTCCCGGCAGGAGGGGATCGTGAACGGGTTGATGGTGTTGTTGAAGCGGACCTGGATCGACTGGGCCGTCTTCGTCTGTATGGTCGTGACGGCTTCGAGATGCAAGAGTCCATTTCTGGTCGTCTTCTTCACGGTGGTCGCCCTCGTGGCGGCAGTCGTCGGCGTCCGCAAGACCTGGCAGGTGGCAAGGCCGGCTGGATCCGAGACGTAGCTGCAGCGCCTCGGGAGAACGTCACGGCATCCAGAAATCGGACCGTGGCCCGTCCTCGCCCACGTAGTCACCAGCGTCGGTAGGGGCGAGAATCCGCTCCGAGATCTGTCCGGCCGGTCCCCAATCTTTTGTCCGCGGACAAAAGATTGGGGACCGGCAGCCCCCCTCAGCGCGTCAGGATCAGCCCGCAGCTGTAGGCGCGGGCGTGGCCGAGGCCGTTGGAGAGGGCTGTCACCAGGGTTTCCGGGTCGGTGACCGTCAGGGAACCGCGGATCTCCGCGCGGGCGATGCGCAGTCCCTTGTGCGGCGCGGGACTGGAAACGGTGGGCAGCATCCGGACGCCGAGGGCCGCCGGGTCGGCGGTGGCGCCGATCCGGGCCACCCCGCCCTCGCCCGTCGCGGGTTCGTCCTCCGCCTGGAGGCGCCGCACGAACCAGTTCTTGACGTGGTCGGGGGTGCTGTGGGGGACCCGTTGTCCGCGGGTCTTCTCGGAGGCCGGCTTGCCCGTCGGCTTGCTGCGGGTCGGGTTGACGACCGTACGGAAGCCGAGGACGTCCCCGGCCTTGACCGTGCGGTCGACGGTGATGACGTGCGGCTTGTCGGTGAGCGCGGCGCGCGGGATTCGGCTCCAGTCGCCCGGCACCCGCGACTGCACGACCAGGACGAGGGCCGCCGCCTTGAGGTCCACCGACCACGTGGACAGGACGCCCATCTGTGCGCGGGCGGTCGGGTCGCCGTCCTCGACCCAGCCGCGGAACCCGCTCATGACGGTGCGGTGCATGTCCTGGGCGTCGACGAGGGACTTCGCGACGAACGGGTGACGGGCGTCCATCGTCAGGACGGAGTGCGTGGCGACGAAGCGGGCCGCCGTGGTGCGTGGGGTGGTCACGGGATGATGTCCCATTCGGTGGCGGTCGGGGCGATGGCGACACGGGTACGGGTCTCCCAGCGCGTGCCGTGGACCCGGTGTGCCGGGTCGAAGCTGACCGGCTGGTCGTTGACGGGGGAGGCCCCTGGGGAGGCCGGGTCCGCCTGGATCCACGCCCACGGGCGGCGCCCGGACGACACCGGGCCCTCTCCGTCGGGCAGCAGCTGCTTCGCGGCGAACGCCTCCGCGAGCGTGCCGGGCAGGATGCCGGCGGCCAGGGTGCCGGAGGGCGGGCAGGACTTGCGCCCCAGCCAGAGCAGTTGCTTCGGGTGCTCCAGGGCGTGCGCGATCTCCTCCAGCCATGCCCGGTCGGCGTGCTGGAGCCCGGCCACGAACGCGGCGTCCGAGAGGTACCAGCGCTCGGTGATCAGCGCGCTACGGGAGAGCTCCCCCGAGACCAGGGCTCCGGAGACGGGATCGGCGGCGATCTTCTTCGGTGCTCCGTACCACCCGGCCAGCTCGTGGTGGCCGAAGCGGTCGCCGGTGGCCGCGTCCAGGCTCGCCGAGACGGCGGCGGCGCGCCGGTGGTCGGTGATGATGTCGCGCGGGCGCAGCGGGTACCGGCCGGCTCCGACGGAGTGGTAGTCCCGTACGGGGGTCCCGGGATGGTCCGCGCGCACCCCGTACGCGAGCGCGGCGAGATCGTCGATGGGGGCGGTGCGGTCCCGGCCGAGGGCTGCGGCGCACAGTCCGATGACCGCCGACTTGGTGGGCCGGCTGTGGGTGTCCCGGCGGGAGAAGCGGGACACCGCCCCCCAGGACTGCAGGGGAGCGGCGAGCCGGACGAGCAGGACGTGCATCACGCCGTCAGCCCCTTGATGGATGTCACCTTCGTCGCGCCGAGCTCCTTCAGCTCCGTGAGCAGCTCGTCGATGTGCGGGTCGTAGGTGAGGACGCGACCGGACGTGATGTCGTCGCGGCGGTCGCTGACGAACACGTGGTGGGCGAGCAGTCGCTTCACGGCCGCGGGCCCGGCCGGGCCTTCGCCGCCCTTGTCGTCCTTGGTGCCCCTGTCGTCCGCGCGCGGCGGCCTTTCGTCGATGGGGCGCTGGAAGGCCGCCGCGTAGTTGTACGGACGCCCGCCCTCGAACGCGAGGACCAGGGCGGGAAGCGAGCCGGTGGAGGCGGTGGAGTTCTTCTTCGCCTCGGGGAAGGCGTCGACGAAGGCGTTGACGAACTCGGCCTCGGCGGCCACGGACGCCTCTTCCGCCTCCTCCACGCTCATGCCGGCGGCCCGGAGGTTGTTGCGGAGCTTGACGCGGTCGAGCACGGCGTGGCGGTAGAAGGTGCCGGAGATCAGGGACTGGTAGCCGGTCATGCCGGCCCCGGAGTCGTCGGCCGCGTCCAGGAAGTCCAGGGCGTTGCGCTTGCGGTCCAGCTTGGCGTCGTCCGCGGCCGCGTAGAAGTCGTCGACCTGCTCCGCCTCGTGGACGGTGAAGGCATGGCTGCTCTGCACGGCGCCGTCCACGTTGGGGGAGTCGGCGATCTCGGCGAGGAAGCGGCCGTAGAGGGCGATGTCGATGGCGTCGCGGGGGGCCAGGGCGATCAGCACGGCGGCCCGGGTCTCGGCCGGCAACGGCGGCAGGGACTTCGCGTCGGCCGAGCCTTCCGCCGGTTCGGTCATCCCCGGGTCGGCGGTCTCGGCGGCCTTCTTCGCGCCCCTCTTGGGCTTCGCGGTGGCCGCCTGCGCTGCCACGTAGGAGGCCGTCCAGCTCCGGATCTTCTCGTCCTGCTCGGCGATGTGGGCGGCGATGCGCACGCCTGCGTCGGACGGGGCGTAGAGGAGGACCTTCGTCAGATTGGCGACGGTCCTCTTTGCGGGGTCGCCGAACTTGAGCCCGGTGGCCTCGATGACCGCGCGGGCGGTCGGGACCGCCTCGGCCATGTCCCAGCCGTGCTCGGATACCAGGGCCCGGGCGGTGATCATCGCCCACTCGCGGGTACGCGTGCCGGTGGTGCGCCCGACCAGAGCCCCGACCCCCGCGTTGGCCCGGTCGCGGGCGTGGACCCTCTCGGCGCGGCGGCGGGCCTGGCTGGTGATCAGGTGCCGTTCGGCGCCGCCGTAGACGATCGACTTGGGGGAGCCGTTCTCGTCCCGCACGGGGAGAACGGCGACGAGCGTCTCCAGCAGGTGCAGGGAGAGGAAGGGGCTGCCGGTGAAGGAGGCGGCGGTGGTCACTTGGTGGTGCCCTTCTGGGTGGTGTCGGCGGTCTTTGCGCTCTTCCCGGCGGCGCGGGACGGGATGGGCGGCGCGTGGAAGTCCACGGCCCACTGGTCGGCGATCCCGGCCTTGCGGTCGTTCCACCGGCTGAGGTCCTCCGCGAGCCTCGTCCAGGACGGCGGGGCCTGATCACAGGAGCGCAGTCGGGCGACCGCGTGCTGGAGATGGCGCCAGGGGATGCGGCGGCTGGAGACGATCCGGTCGATCAGACGGACGGCTCCGGGGTCCTTGGGGCCGCGGCCGACAGCGCTGCCGATCCTGCGCGTCGCCGCACCGAGACTGCCGACACCGTAGGAGGGCTTGGAGGTGCCGCGGTGGTAGAGGGCGAACAGGAAAGCCACCTGCTCGAACACCTCGCGCTGTTCCGGGTCGAACCAGCCGGCCCGGATGTGGGTGTTCGTCCGTACGCGCGGCCGGCGCAGGTCCGCGAGCTGCCCGTACTCCCGGTTGCGCACGAGCGAGGTGAGCCAGGCCGTCAGGCGCTCGCTGGGTTCGGCTGCCTCCCACGCGTGGTGGGCACCTGCTTCGCCGTCGGACGCGGGCGCTCCGCCCGGTTCCTCGTAGGAGGTGTTGGCCTCCGTGCTCATGCGTCCTCCCCTTGAAGTTGGGCGGGAGCCTTTCGGCTCGCCAGCTCGCTCTCGAATCGCCGGCGTGCCGCGGCGCGGGCCTGGAAACCCCGGGAGTTCCTCGGGAGCGAGTCGAGGCTCTTGGCGAGGAACTCGGCGGCGTTTGAGGCGAGTGTGGAGGCGTAGTCGAGGAGGCACTCGTCGACCTGCTCGCCCGAGGCCGTCCTCTCCAGCAGGAGGTTGAACGGGTCCTCGGCCGCCTCCCAGTGCTGCCACCGGACGTCGAAGCGGGCGATCTGGCCGGCCTTGTCGGACGGCTTCGGGTTCGGATAGGCGATCTCCCACGCCGCGTAGGCGGCCTTGCCCAGGCTCGTCGCGACGTACTCGGCGATCTCCGAACCCCCCTTCGACGCGCGGTGCAGCGTCGCGCCCAGGCCCGGGGCGAAGGGGTAGACGCCCGAGACCCAGGTGATGGCCGTGGTCTGCTTGGCGACGAGACCCACCGCCCACAGCTTGATTCCGCGCACGGGCGGGCTGTCCGGGCCGTGGGGGTCGTCCGGACCCGGGAACCGGGCCAGCCTCTCGTAGAGGTTCACGCTCTGGCGGGCGTCGTCCGGCCGCCGCGCGTCCTTGACCGCGGCGTACAGCGCGTGCGCGTCGCGCCAGAAGGCGCGGGACGCCGATGCCCAGAGGGGTTTCGTCTTGCCCTCGGCCGTGCTGGCGTAGACGACGTCCTGGAGCTGGGGGCGCCGGAGCGCGAGCAGCTCGCCGGCGCCGACGAGCACCCGGTCGACGGCGGGTTCCTTGGCTCCGGCTCCGGCTCCGGTCCCGGTCCCGGTTCCGGCCCCGGTCCCGGGTAGAGCGGCCGGACGCATCAGGATGGATCGGCCGAGGTGGCTGTGCAGGTCCGCCGGACCGCTCACGGGCCGGCCGTCCGGCTTCGTGCGGAAGCCGCGGCGCTCCGTCGTTCCCGCGGTCCAGGAGCGGTTGAACTCGCCCGGTCCGTCGGCACACGGCGTGAGGTTGAGCCGCAGGGTCTCACCGAGCGTGGAGCCGAGCGCGACGACCCGGATGCGGCTGCTGAGGCGGCCGATGGCGAGATTGGTGATCGTGGGGCCGAGGGTCTCCTTGCCGGAGATCCTCGCCCGCCCGGCGGGCGCGTACACGTGCTGGGTGAGCATGGCCCGGAACGCCTCGGCCGCGGGCAACGGGGTCGGGTGCTCCAGGTGGTGGTGGTCGAAGAACTGGTTGTAATCGCCGACGCGCTCGATGACCAGCTGGGCCGGTCCTGCCCCGTGCCGGTCGAGGAAGGGGGCGAGGAGCGCGTTCTGGCCGAGCGGTTCGGTGGGGTGGAAGAGGTCCCACTCGCCGTCGGGCTGCTCGGCGAGCCACTTGGCGGCTTCAGCGAGCGAGTGCCCCTGCTCCACCCAGTCCTGCCACTCCGTGTCCGTGGCCGGATAGGTGCCCGACGCGTAGCAGATGGCCAGCAGGTACTCGAGGAGAGCGACCGTCGCGCCGGGGGTGGTGTCATCGACGGCACGCAGCCCATCGGCGTCTTCGAGTAGTCCTGTGAGGCTCCGCTCGACCCTCTCACCCGTCATGGTCAGGGCATGGGCGCATGCTTCCCGTCGGGGGTCCCACTGGGGACGCGTCGCCCCGTGAGGCGGAGCGTGTAATTCAGCCAAGGTGCATCGTTCGCTCTCTGCTCATAACGGTTCCCTGGTGGAATGTGGCAGGACCGTAGCATGCGGAAGAGGGGGTATGACGGGGTCTCTGAGACACCAACTACGGGGCCTGGCAACACTGTTGAGGCGCAAGGCTTGCTCGGGGGACACCCAGCGGGGTGGGACGCCCGACCCGTGGCTCCCGCCTGCTTTCCGCACCTGCCGGGATGACTCCTTCGCGTTCCTGCTCTACGTTCCCGTCGAGATCTGCTCCCTGCCTCAGCGGGGATGACCCCAGGGCCAGGGTGTTGCGCTTGCCGTAGATGAGGAGCTCCCGCGACCTGCGGGAATGAGCCCAAGCGGATGCTGACCAATCGGGAGACGGCCTACTGCGCTCCGCATCCGCGGAGATGAACCCGGGTTCCTCCCGCCCGAGGCGACGAGCGGCACCTGGGTACGGGTCAGCGTTGGTGGGCCGCGATCGTCGCCGCGGGCCCGCCCGAGGCTCCGCCGGCCAAGGATGCAGCGGAGGCGCCGCGCGAGCTCGAGACGCTGCTGGCCTGGTACGCCGAGTCGAACGAGCTGCTGCTGAGTGCGCTGCGCGAGGCCGGCCCGGAGCGCGAGTGCTGGACGTGGTGGGCCGTCGGCGTGTCGCCGGCGAATGCCTGGGGCGTTGCCCGGCGCCGGGTGCATGAGGTGCTGGCGCACACCTACGACGCCCAGCTCGCCGCAGGCGCCGTGCAGCCGATGCCGGCGGACCTCGCGATCGACGGCGTGGCCGAGTTCCTCGACACCTGCAACTCCACCCCGGCGGGCCTGGCCGCACGAGGGCCGCGACCATCCACTACCACGCCACCGAGGGCCGCTCCTGGCTCCTCGCGTTGGACGGCACCGGCGCCTGGCCCGCACCCCTCACGGACGACGCCGCGCCCGCCTCCTTCGGCCACGGGCACGGCCGAGCAGCTGCTCCTCTTCGTCTGGTAGCCAGTCCATACCGCCGGCGGACGGCCTTGATGACGCCCACCTCGGTGAACATGGCGAACAGCTCCGCGTCCGCGCGGCGGACGGCCAGTACGGCCTCGTACAGCTCGGGCCCGAGCGCCTCCCGCAGCACTGCCGACTCAGCCAGGAAGGGGATACGGCTACGACCAGGCTCTCTGTTGGGTGCTCTCAGGGGCGGAGCATCTCCGTCATGGGCGACTGCGGCGGGATCAGGCCCGGCAGAAGCCAGGGCTGGAACAGGCTCAGGACCGCGAGTACGAGGAAGGCGACCCCGACGACCTGCGAGAAGACGGGGCCCAGCCGCCAGAGCTTCTCCACGAAGATCACCACGGCCACCGCGGCCATCGCCAGGACGTTCATGACGCCCAGCGGGACGAGCACGACCATCAGCCCCCAGCAGCAGCCCACGCAGTACGCCCCGTGGTGGGCCCCGACCCGCAGATCGCGGGCCCGGGGCCGGAAGCCCGCGTAGCGCACGAGCTGGCCCATCGGGCTCCGGCAGTGCCGCAGGCAGAGGTCCTTCCACGGGCCGAACTGGTACAGCCCGGCGACCAGGAAGGCCCCGGCGCCGATCCAGCGCCCGGCGCCCGGGTGCTCGTCCACCAGGGCCCCGGTCCCGGCGAGGAGCCCGTAGGCGATCAGGCCGAAGGCCGTCCAGGCCAGCAGGTACCCGCCGACGAACTGGGCGGTACGAGTCACCCGCACGACTCCCGTGGGCGACTGGCGCCCGATGGCCCGCGCCCAGGTGAGGGCCACTGGGGCCACCGACGGGAACATCATGGCGATCATCATGACCAGCCACAGCAGCAGGAACAGCGGGACGCCCATGCCCATGGTTCCCGGCTCGACCCCCATGTCACGGGCCTGGTCGACCACCAGCACCCAGGCGAGGAGGGCGATCGACGCCATCACGGACCAGGCGAGGGCCAGCTGCCGGGCCGACAGCAGATTCGCCGGACGCAGAGGGGGTGACAGGGCCTTGCGGTCGAGGCGCACACCTCCAGCACATCACGGTGGACCTGCGCGTGCGCGCGGGAACGCGTGTATGCGTGTACACGGAAGACACCTCCTCCGGGTGGCCCCTGCGGTGGGACAATCGGGGTGGATACCCCGTACGACCCGGGCGTGGGCCGGCGATGGTTCCCGGGGGCTCTGCCGTCCTCCCGAGACCGACGTCCCGGCACGGTCACGAGGAGGCAGGGAGATGTCCGAGACGACGGCGACCGTTCCCCGGTGGCACGCGGCGGGCGACTGGTTCGACACCTGCAAGTGCAACGTGCCCTGCCCCTGCTCGTTCGCACAGCTGCCCACTCACGGCGATTGCGACGGCATCCTGGCCTGGCACATCCGCGAGGGCCGTTACGGTGACGTACGGCTGGACGGCCTGAACGTGCTGATGCTGGCCTCGTTCGTCGGCAACATCTGGGCCGAGCACACGGACACGTACGCCGCGGTCTTCGTCGACGAGCGCGCCGACGACTCCCAGCGCGAGGCGCTTCAGATGATCTTCGGTGGGCAGGCGGGCAGTTGGCCCGCCGAGATGGTGGGCATGATGGGCGCCGAAATGCGCGGCATGGAGTTCGCCTCCATCGAGATCGAGGTCGCCGACGACCTCGCGAGTTGGCGGGCCGTGGTACCGGACCGGGTCGAGGCGAGCGCGGTCGCGCTCACGGGACCCACGACCCCGGAGGGTGCGCGCGTCCAGTCGACAAACCTGCCGGGTGCGGAGACCGGACCGGGCCAGGTCGCGACCTGGGGCCGCTCGACGGTGGACCGCGCCGATGCCCACGGCTTCCTTTGGAGCCGCGAAGGCCGGTCCAGCAAGCACATCACCTTCGACTGGACCGGGCCCGACTAGCCAGGTCGTCTCTTTCACGTACGCCGCGAGGCACGGTGCCCGGGGGCGCCGCCTCGTCGGTCAGCACCCGTCTGCGGCCCGTGCGGAGCCACCTGTAGCGCTCACTCACAGTGACGACATCGGCGCTGCCGACGCCCGGTCGTGCCGGTCGCCCGATCCCCGCGTCCGCGGGGGTTTGGGGCTGTCTTTGCTCGTAACGGGGGCCATCCCCACACGGGCGGGGAACTGCTGGGGCGAAGCTCGAAAACGTCCGACGGGCCATCCCCGCAAGCTCACGCACCTTGAGCCGCTGCAACCGCTCCGGTAACCGACACCCCACCTGATGCCTCCTGCATCCGAAGGCCCTGCCATTGAACGGCAGGGCTTACAGGTGCAGGAGAGCCCGCTGGGGTGCTCTCCCATGACCAGCAAAGCACGGATGATGACTCGGCGAGGGCGTTTCTCGACCTTGAGGAAAGACGAAGCACCAACACTCTCGAGTTCCAAGTCCCAGTGAACTCAGATGTGTTCGTGCTTCGTTCCCGTGTCGGATTGGGCTGCCGGCTGCCGGCAGCCGCGCGTCGATGGACGTCGTCACCTCGGCGGGCGGCGCCGTACGAGGATCGTGAGCGTCGCGCGGGCGTCGCGCCGGCGCTCCGGGCTGCGGGAGAGGACCGACGCCGCTGCCACGGTGACCACGGCGCCGGTGTAGGCGAGGCCGGTGGCGGCGGTCAGCGCGGCCGCGTCGTGGAGCACGGACGGCAGGACGGACATGGTGGATCCCCCTTGGACGGTCGCCCGGCGGTCTTGCCCGCCGGGCTTCGGTCCCACAGATATGCCGTGTCCGGAGGTCTTCCGGCGAAGTCCGGACAGCCGGATCGCCGGTAAGTAGCCTGGTCAGAGGGGCAGCAACGAATTTTCCGGAGAAGTTCCGGCAAGGCGACGGCGGGGGCGGGCACGTTGGAGCAGGACGCGTTCTTAACGGACTTCGCGCGAGAGCTGGAGAGTCTGTTCCGGGCAGCGGGTGGAGGCGTGGGAGGCCCGCTCACCCTCAAGAAGATCGTCAATGATCTGGGGGCGCAAGGCTTCAAGCTGTCGAACGGTCACATCGGTGACTGGCGCACCGGCCGCTCGGCGCCATCGGACCGCCACCAGCCCACAGCCCTCGCCCTGATCCGGTACCTCCACGGCGAAGCCGGCAAGCGATCGCCGGACTACCAACCCATCAGCCCGGGAGGGTGGCGCTCCTACCTCCAGGCCGCGCAGCAAGCCGGCAAGACGCGGCAAGGCGGCAGCGGGCCCCGCATCAACGCGACGTCCAGGGGCCGCTTCTTCGGCCACGCGGCAGAGGTGAAGCAGTACATCCAGCCGCGCGACTTCTCCGGCCGGCTCCAGGAACTGGACGCCCTCTCCGCATTCGCCGCCGACCGCCGCTCCCAGGGCGACTCCTATGCCCTGTGGCAGGCGGATCCGTGGTCCGGGAAGTCCGCGCTCCTGGCCTGGTTCGTGCTCCAGTACCTGCCGGTCGGCGTCGACGTCGTCCCGTACTTCATCACCCGGCGTCTGGGCACCGAGCACCCGGACACCTTCCGTACGACGGTGAGCCGGCAGCTCGCCGACCTCGTGGGCCGAGGAGCGCCCTCTCGCCTCGAAGACCTCTACGAGGCCGCCGCGCGCGCCGGCCGCGCCCTCGGCCGCACCCTGCTGCTCGTCGTAGACGGCCTGGACGCGGCCGCCGAACCCCGCGACGGCGGCTGGAGCATCGCCGCGATGCTGCCGAAGGAGCTTCCGCCGGGCATGCGCGTCGTCGTGTCCGGCAGACGGAACCCGCCCTTGCCGAGCGACGTGCCTCCCGACCACCCGCTGCGCGATCCCGCGATCGTTCGCAGGCTGACCGCCTCTCCGGAGGCTCGTGTCATCCGCGACATGGTGAAGAACGACCTGGACGCCCTGCTCAAGGACCGAGAGCTGGGCCGCCGCCTGCTCGGCCTGCTCACCGTCGCCCGGGGGAGCCTGAGCGGCGAGGAGCTGGCCGAACTCATCGGAGCCGACACCTTGCCGTACGACGTGATGGAACTGCTCCACGGCGTCACGGGCCGCAGCATGCGCCCCGACGACAGCGACCACCTGGCCCTGCGGGGCCCCGACTGGGGCGACGACCCCGCCCTGCGTACGTACGTACTCGCTCACGACGAGCTGCCCCGCGTGGCGGCGCAGCATCTCGGCACGGCGCAGCTGGCCAAGGCCGAGGGGATCCTGCACGCCTGGGCAGACCGGTACCGGAGGGAGGGCTGGCCCGAGCACACGCCGAACTACCTCCTGACCGGCTACACCCGCCTGGTGCAGCACAGCGGCGGCCCCGACCGGCTGGCCTCCCTCGTCTTCGACTTCCGCCGCCGGCAGCGGCAGGTGGCCGGCCTCGGGTCGGACCTTGCCCTCGCGGACATCGAGCTCGCCGCGGAGGCGGCCACCGGGGACACCCTGGACAGTCTGGCCGTCCTGGCGGGCGCGGCCGCATCGCGCTCGTTCCTGCTCCGGCACTCCCGGACCCTTCCGCGCGACATCCCCCGCGCGCTCGCCCGGCTCGGCGACGCACGCCGGGCCCGGGCTCTGGCGCTGGCCTCCCCGTACCCGTCCTCCAAGGCGGCGACGCTGGCCGAAGTGGCCCGCGTACTGGCCGACAGCGGCCACAAACAGGCGAGGGAGACGGCGCGGGAGGCGGTGGCATGGGCGAACACCGCCCGTCGCCAGGCACCGCTCCTCATCGCGGGCGATGAGGAGGCCGAGGCCGTCGTCGCCCAAGCGGCACTGGCCCTGATCGCCACCGGGCAGGACGAGGACGGCATCGAGCTCCTGCGCGGAACGCGCGGGTCGAACACGGCGCGGTACGAGGCGTGGGCGCAGGCGGCCGGACTCCTGGCCCCGCGGCAACCGGCAGGGGCGGCCCACCTCCTGGACGAGTTGGAGCACCAGGCGGGGGAAGCCGCGGAGCGCGCCGCCGAGGACACCGCGGAGGATCCCGCGACCGCGATCCAGCTCTGGGCACTCCTCGCGGCAGCCGCCCCGGACAGGCGCGAGCGCCTTCATGACCGGATCCTCGGCCACGCCCGGGACTGCTGGGCCGCGTCCCAGGACCTCCGAGACCTGGACGTCCTGTCGATCGCGGCCTCCACGCTGGCCGGCACGCGCCCCGAGGAGGCCGTGGCCTTGGCGGGACTGGCCGGGCAGCGGATCGAGTCGGTGTGTCGGACCCCCGCTTCGCTCTCGGTCGAGGACCGCGCCCACATCGAATGCGGGTTCCGGCTCACTCTCGTACGACTGGTCCGGGCACTGACCGAAACCGGGGCTTCGAGCGATCGGGTCCGGCAGCTGCTGGAGGGCGTGCCCGAGGAATTCCGGCAGGGATACGACAGGGCCGACTTCGTGGACGTGGTGATCACGCACGCGGAGACCGCGGACGGCGCTGCGGAGGCCGACCACACAGACGACTCAGACCACCCAGACGACTCAGACGACTCCGAGGACCTGGCGGTAGCGCAGGCCCAGCGGCTGGCGAGGGAAGCTGTCGCCCTTGCCGAACGGGACCGGGACGCGGAGGCGAGGCAGCGCCTGGACCACGCCCTCGCGCTGCTGCCGGAGATCGACACCGGTGCCGGGCACGCGCTGCCTTGGCTGCCTTCCCTCACCGGTGCGCTCGCGCGCGTCGGCCTGCCGCAGGACGCCGAAGTCCTTGCCGGCAAGCTGGCCACCCCCGGCAACCGGGCTCGCGCCCTCGCCGAAGCATCAATGGCGGCTGGGGCATCGGGGCGCGAGGCCGACGCGCGCAGGCTGGCCGATGAGGCGGCCCGCGCGGCGGTCGAAGCCCCGGAGGCCGGGGGAGGAGCCTGGGCCGTCGCGGCGCAAGCCCTGGCCCTCGTAGGGGAGGGCGGTGCGGCCAACGACCTCATTGACCGGACGGAGCCGGCCGAGCGGGCGCGTAAGACCTCGTGGCGGCAGGAGGCCGGGCGAGCCCGCGTCGTGGTCGCGGCAGGGCTCGCCGCTCACGATCCGGCAGCTGCGGCCAGGATCGTGGACGCGGCCCGGGCGCGCCTGGAAGCGACGAAGACGCTGCCGGGGCGGGCTGCTGCCCTGCTCGCACACCTCGGCGAACTCACTGCCGCGGCGGCCGAGACGGACGAGCCGTGTCGGGATCGGCTCCGGCGGGCCATCGGCGACGCGCGTGCTGAGGCGCCGACGAATCCTCAGGAGTGGCAGGCCGCGACCGTGCTCGTCGACGCCGTACTCCGCATCGGCGACGGCGAGGACGTCCGCACCCAACTGGACTGGCTCGAGCGCGATGCCCGGGTCGGGCGTACGGGACAGTTCCCCTTGGCAGGACTCGCGGTCCTCCACACGTTGCTCGGCGACACCGACGCGGCGACACGAGCGGCCGAGCGCATCGAGGATCCGCAAGGGCGCGCGGCGGCGTTCGCCGCCGTGGCGGGGCACTTGGCCCGCGTACCGCCCCGCTTGACGCCCGCCAGGTACCCCGCGGGCCCCGACCCGTTCACGCAGACGCTCCGGATCCTGGCCCTGGCGGCCGCCCCGGACGTTCCCGGCGCCGTGGTGACGACCGCGGCGTTCCTCCGGAGAGCGGTGACGGGCCCGGGCTGGCACACCGCCCTGCCCGTGCTGGCGGAGCTTGCCCCGGAAGCGGTCACGCAGGTCCGCGACATCACCTTCGCGCACCTGGGCATCGACAGCACTGCCTGAAGCTCCCGGGATTGCGCGTCCACCTTCGCCCAGACAGCCGGTCACAGGGCCTCGGACGACCATATCGGGCTGTCCGGTCGATCGGTCGCAGCCTGTTCCTGGTCAGGGCGCGCCTCGGCCTTGCACACCAAACAGACCAGCCACATGCCCAGGAAGACAACGAGGGAGTGCAAGCCGACCGCCAGCCAGGGCGCCGGCGCACCCGTCACCCACAACCCGAAAGGCAGTGCGCCGGCGCACACGGCGCTGACGGGGGCGGCGTGTCGGTAGCTGCTGCGCGGTGGGTCGTAGCGGTCGAGATCCACGGGCGAGGATGGGAAGAGGACCGGTTTCTCGGCCAGGAAGACGCTCTCTCTGGCCAGTTGAGCGGCCCTTCGGCCGGCTTGTGCGCGGAAGTGGGAGTACCGGTCGACGTAGATGTCAGGAACAGTTCGCTCAATGCTCGGCGAAGGCATGACCTCCCAGCCCTTACGGTCTGCTTCTTCGTAGGTTGCGGCGATCTGCTCGGCCAGTTTCCGCCACCCCGCGACACCCGTGACCTCGGCCAAGCCCGCCAGGTGAGGAAGCAGCTCGCTCAAGGTGTGTCTGTTGAACTTCTCGTGGGCCTCGTGCTCGGTGAAAAGCAGGATCAGACGGCGTAGATAGTCCGTGAGATCGACCCAGCAGGCCGCTGGACCGTAACCGAACTTCTGCCTGGCGTTGGGCAAGGAGCGATCGAGTTCGCCGAGTGGTAGCTCAGCGGCGCGTAGAGCCCGGTGACGAGCGCGGTCCTGCTTGGCTTGTATCTGGTCAGCGACTATGTGCAGGCGATCCGGCTTGTGCGCGGCGATCGCCATGGCTTCTTCCGCCTCGCCCTTCCTCCGGGCCAGAGCCTTGCTTCCCGAAGCCTCCAGATGCCGATAGGCCAGTGCCCATCGCAGCTCCCAGTACTCGACGTGCTCGGGCTCGGCCCCCTTGAATTCCAGCAGTCGGCGCAGCGTGTCGAGCGCCACGAGTCTCTGACCGCTGCAGACCCTGGACAGTTCGGCCGGGCTCAACAGAGCGCCGGAGCCTCTGTAGGAGCTCCCCACGAGTTCTCGTAACTCCCGGGCAAACTCCCGCATGTGCGGATCGCGCCCGGTCACGTCCAGGCTCTTCCGAGGCCGTCCTCTTCCCCGGGCCTGTGCTTGGCCATCGTCCCTGCCGGGACCCCCCTGCCCTGACATGACATGACGCTACCCACGCTTCCACGACGGGAAGCAAAAATTCTGACCAGCGCTTTCGTCCAGGGAACAAAAGTCATCTTCCACCGCTGACGCCGCGCGGTTACGAAGGATGCGAGCTCGGCCCGCACGGTCGCTTGAACAGCCGACGGGCAGCTCAACCCCTCGTACCTACCGGAAGGACACCATGAGTAGGAACCGTCAGCGCCTGCACTCCGACCGCGTCCTGGACATGATCGTCTTCCTCTCGATTCTGGCTGCTGGTGTCGTGCTCACTCTGCTCGGCGTTTCGGCAGGCTCCATAGCCGGCATCGCGGCCGCCCTCGCTACGCTCTACGGGGCGTGGACGACCACGCGGGAGCGACAGTCTCGGCCCCCCAGCGGCCGAGGACCGGATGACCGCGCCCACTAGAAGGTGCCGGCACGGTCGCTGCGCCCCAGTCCCAGGTGATCTGCTGATGAGCGGGTACGGGCTGGGGCTGTGGGAGCCGCTCGACCGGATGGCTCCGGGAGCGAGGCAGTGGACGTTCAAGCCGATCCCGGTGTCGGCCGTCGTGTGGCTGTCCGAGCGGTGGAGCAGCCGGACGTCCCTCAGGCAGAGAAACTATCCAAGTAGAAGCAGGTGCAGCTTCTTCCGGGCGTGCCGAAGGTTCGATCGAACCGTTGCCGGTGTCATTTCCAACAAATCGGCTATCTCTGAAACGCTGTAGTCGGCAGCGAAAAGGCGCATGATGGTCGCCTGTCGTGCAGGCAGGCGCTTCAGGGCTTCCAGAACGTCCACCGCGGTCGCTACCTCCGCGTCCATCGAATGCGGTGCGGCGAAATCCGGGACATCACGCACCAAGGTTTCGCGAATCGTGGTCGTCGTTTTCCGTCGAAAGAAGTTCCGAGCGGCGACCATTCTCACCCAGGCCTTCGGATGTTGCACGTTCATGCCACCCCTGAGAGCCTGCAGCAGGCTGAGCATGGCATCCTGCACGGCCTCCTCGGCCTCTGCTGGCTGGGCGCCCAGGTAGAGCAGGTGCAGTCGAGTCCGAGGGGCCAGGTCGACGAACAGCGCAGCGAACTCGGCATCAGCCACAGAGGCCTGATGCCGAGTCGCCTCAGGATGTTCCGCGGTCAGCTCTCTTCCTCCGTCGACACCTGTCCGGCGTCGGACTCGGACGCAGCCGGGTCCGACGGCCGGGGAGCTCTGTCCCAGAACTTGGTGAAGAAGTGATCCATGAGCTTGCTCCCGGTCATCTTCGCCTTGCTCGCGGTTCCCCAGGACAAGAAGCCGCCGAGACCGACCCACGAACTCACAAGAGCCGTCTCGCGATACCCCTCGAGAGCAGGGGGGATCTCCGGGAAGATGACGCCGGCCATGAAGAAGAACAGAATCAGGCCGCCGAACCAAATGATTCCCTGCGTCGTCGCACCATGCCGAGGCGGCGCAGGGTCGGAAGTCAACAGAGCCAAGGAATGATCTCCTGTCCCATGGTTGGAGATCGCCCCGCCGCCCCCACTCGGGCTAGTGATCGAAGTACGGCAGGGCAACCAGTCGATTTGATCGACCACACATAGTGAAGCACTGGTTACTGAGCAACACAAAAAACCCGGCAGGGTACAGCTACCTGTCGGGTTGTTGCGTTATGGGTCGATAGCGGCAAATTTATGCTAGTGGGCCGCGCCCAACTTTCGGGCCCCGCCGCCTTCATCTCAGCCCGAGTGGGGACGGCGGGACCCATGGGACAGGTCCGACCAGCCGACCCGTCACACACCTAGTGCGCGGAGAAGGCCAGAACGTGCAAAGGCAATACCAACCCTTTTTCATCCTCTTTACGTGCGCGGAGCTGGTCCCTCTCGATCTGGGAGTTCCCGCCCGGGAGTCGTGTCAGCCTTGAGGGGGGCTGGTCGACTGCCGGGCGGCCATGGTGATTCGGCTTCGCTTGGGGGATTGCCGCGTCAGGACGGATCTCCGGGTGGTGTCAGCCGATGCTGCGGATGGTGTTCCAGCCGCCGGTGCCGACGGTCTTCCAGTCGCCGTGCGTGGCGGTGCCTCCGGCGTAGAGGTAGAGGTTGCCGTCGGTCTTGGCGAGCCAGAAGTCGGGGACGCCGTCTCCCGTGACGTCGGGTGTGCCGCGCAGGAGGGGCCAGGTGGCGCGGCTCCAGCCGGTGGCTCCGTAGGCGAGGTCCTGGCCGCCGTTGGAGGCGGCGGCGCTGGCGAGCGAGTTCAGGTCGACGCCTCCCTTGGCGCCGGGCTTGCCCTTGCGCAGGGCGAGGCCGCGGCTGGGCATGGAGTCGTCGCGGAAGACGAGGTCGGGGACGCCGTCTCCGGAGACGTCGCGGACGTGCATGATGTCGCGCTTGGCCCAGTCGGCTCCGCCGATCTGCTGGGCGGCGGAGAAGCTGGCTCCGGTGTAGCCGCTGAAGGCCCACAGGGTTCCGGTGTCGGTCACGGCGAAGACATCGGCCATCGCGTCGCCCGTGACGTCTTCCGTGACGACGAGCTGGGTGAAGGTGGCCGGGTCGGGTGAGCCTTGGGGCATGAGGACGTCCATGCGGCGGCTGGTGTCGAAGCGGCCGCTGCCGTCACCGGGGTAGGCGTAGAGCTTTCCGTCGGGCATGCGGGCGATCAGGTCGGTGATGCCGTCGCCCGGGAACCAGTCGGTGGAGTGGCCGATGAGCGCGCTCTTTCCGGTGGCGGCGTCCTTCCAGTACCCGTCGGCGACGGGCTGGCCGGCGTTGGTGGCGGCGGGCATGGAGGCGTCGATGTCGCCGCGGTTGTCGCCCGGGTAGGTACGCAGGTTGCCGTCGGCGTCGATGGCGAGGATGTCCGGCAAGGTGTCACCGGTGACGTCGCCCGGGGTGTCGAGTTTGTCGCCGGGGCGGACGTAGAAGAGGTAGGTGGAGGGAGCGGAGACGTTGCCGGACTTGTCCACGGTCCGGGCGTAGAGGACGTTGGGCCCCGAGTTCTGGGGAGTGACCTGCACGGTCGCGGTATCGCCTGAGGAGGGCGTGGCCTTCTGGTCGAAGCTGGGGCGGTTGATGCTCCACTGGTACTCGCGGATCTCCTCGGCCTTGGCGCCGTTGCCGAGGAAGCGGACCGTTCCCGGCGCCGGGAATCGGCCGGCGCTCCATTCGGCCCCGTCCGGGCCGGGGGAGGGGAAGTCGGTGGAGGAGAACGCGGGTGAGCTGGGGGCGACGTGGTCGATGCTGAAGGTGCACCAGGAGTCGGTGCCGGCGGGTCCGCCGCGCGAGTACGCGCCGTCGGTGTCGTAGGCGGAGGCGGCCCAGGAGTACTGCGCGTTGTGGGTGAAGGACGACCAGGGGATCGTCACCTTGACCGTGCCGCTGCTGTCCGGTTCGAGATGCTTTCCGAATACCGTGGCGCCGTCGGACTTGCGCCAGATGTCGATGTAGATGCTCTTCAGGTTGTCGTCGGGGTCGGAGCTCTTGGCCTGGAAGGTCAGGTCGCTCTTGCCGATGCTGGGAACCGGGCTGCCGATGCTGCACGTGCCGCCGGGGAAGGTCTGCATGTCGGCCTGCGTCGGTTCGGCGGGGGGCCGGTTGAACTCGATGTCCAGATACGGAGCGCTCTCGCCGTTCGCGAGGAACTTGGCCCAGGACTTCGCCGAGCTCTCGTTCTTCGCGCGCAGTCCCAGGGACATGCTCGGCCATCCGCCCGCGGCGGCGTCCTTCACGAACGGCAGGACGTCGACGGCCACCCAGCTGTCGGGGCACGAGCTGTTCCACCCGTGCCCGGTTTCGCCGGCGGCGATCCAGCGCCCCCAGAACGCCGCGTCGGTGCTGTTCTTCCAGTTGCTGGAACTGGTGGCGAGAGGGGTTCCGTGGACGTCGAAGGCGTAGCTGTCGCAGGACCACGAGTAGGTCTGCAGGAGCCGTACCCTCGCTGAGGTGACGGTGGCTCCGTGCAGGCGGGAGTCCAGGTAGAAGTTGAACACCGAGCGGGAGAGGCCGCTGCTGTCGGACTCGTAGCCGACGCGGGCCTCGTTGGTGCCGTCGTTGAAGTTCTGCCCGTTGAAGAAGCTTGAGCTCGGGTACTTGGCGTAGAGCAGGGTCCAGCTGTGCTTGCGGACGGTGAAGGGCGGGTCGATGAGGAGGGGGTAGACCGTGTCCGCATCGTTGACCAGCCTGCTGTCCGGCTTCAGCTTGAGGATGTTGTCCGCGCTGAGCTCGGCGTCGGCCACACCCGTGTGGGCGTCGGTCTGAGGGCCTCCCAGGGCGGGAAGTCCCAGGGCGGGGTGGTCCTTCGCGAGCGGCGAGACCTCCTTCTTCTCGCCCTCGGTCACACGTGCTTCGCCGGCGGAGTCCCACATGAACGGGCTGGGCGACGCCGCCACCTCCTGGCCCTCGCCGTTCTGGGCGCTGACAGCCTTGGACTCGGGGTCCAGGTGGAAGGTGAGGTCGGGGGAGCTGAGCCCGTAGTTCAGCTCGGTGAGCAGCGGGTCGGCGGCAGCCTGCTTGTCGTGGACGATCAGGACGTGGCCGTAGCCGCCGTCGCGGGCGGTCAGCAGCAGGTCGATTCCCGGCCGGACGTTCTCGTACAGGGCGCGCGGGCCGTCGATGACGGGGGCGGGGAGCTTTCCGGGCCATTTGACGACGACGTCATGGCCTTCGCTGGTGAGGCGGACCAGCTCGGTCCACTCGGGCTCGGGCGCGCGCGTGGACGGGCCTTGGTGCGCGGCGGTGATCACGCCGGAGCCGCTCAGGTTCGTACGGGCGACCGCGCGGGAGGCACGTCCGCCGGCAGACGCAGGGGAACTGGCGTTCTTGGCGGTGCCCGGGCTGAAGACGAGGGGGTTGTTGACCGCCTTGGGGGCGTAGCCGCCCTCGACACGCTGGAGGGTGGTGTCGATGTCCTTCCAATCACCACCGACCTTGGCCCGGACGGTGCCGTTGTGGATGCGCATCTTCATCTTGCCGTCGGGCTTGGCCCAGGTGGTGCTGTCGGCGGTTCGCTCCGCGGTGACCTCGACGTCCTTGCCGGTCTTCTTGGCCTCGCGGGAGGCCTCGGCCGCCTCGACCGGGCGCCCCGGACGCTGGGCCTTCACGGGCTTGCCGCCGTCATGGGCGGTGAGGTGGATGCCCAGCGGCACAGCCAGCGCGGCCGCGGCGAGCACGGCGACAGCGGCCGCCACGCGCCTGCGGCCACTCCACCGTGGGCGGCGACCACCGTTCACAGGATCGGGCGGCGAGTTTTCCTCAAATGGCTGTGAATCGGCCACGTCTTTTTCTCCCCCCTCAGGCACAGATCATCGGCCCTCGGTACTCGCATTAATTCGGCCACGTTGGCCGGAAAGGAAAGGCGGCTCCCCAGTCGCCTTTCGCGCAGAAATGTGCGAGCTGAGCATGGACCATCTCTGAGGTTTCGTCACCTCGCCTCATTCGAGCAAAACCCCAGGTCGCAGGCGATATGAGTGGATCATCCCAAGATTTACGCGCAATAAAGTGACTAAGCCCACAGAGATCCTCCAGCTATGGATTTCCGGCACGCCGGGATTGCAGAATCAGCTGGCTATTTGTCAGTCCCCTGTCAGGTTCGGACTTTTGAGAGTTCCGGGCCGGCAGCGGCGTGGGGGGGTCCACATGTCGCCGTTCTCGGCGAACAACTTCCGCCTGCCCAAAACCAGGTCGGCGCGCAGCAAACGCGCTGGCCTGGCACGGAGAACAGGCGTCACACTGTCCGTCCTTCTGATGGCCTCACTGCTGCCGGCCCAGGCATGGGCGGCGCCACCGGGCGACCGCTCCGCCCTCGAGCTGCCCGCCCTGCAAAAGGAACCCAAGGCCAAACTCGACGAGGCCGCGGCGGCGAAGCTGCACGGCTGGGCGGGCGCGCCCGTGACGCCGCCCGCCGAGTACGAGCCGAGCCAAGTCAGCCCTCCTGCGGCGGGTTCGGCCGATGTCGCGCTCGCGCCGGCCACGGGCGACCAGCTCGTACAGGTCGGCTCCCTTCCCGTCGCGATCGGCAAGGCCTCCCCGACCGAGGAGAACCCCGCGCCGCCTGCACCCTCGGGTACGTGGTCGGTGTCGGTCGAAGCGCGCGCCGCCACCGAGGCCGCCGACGTCGACGGCGCGATCATCAAGGTGACCCCGCCCGCCCAGGGCTCCACCCCGGTCGACGTCCAGTTGGACTACAAGAAGTTCGAAGACCTGTACGGCACCGAGTGGTCCAGCCGCCTGGAGCTCAAGCAGCTCCCGGAGTGCTTCC
Source organism: Streptomyces sp. NBC_01551 (assembly GCF_026339935.1). NCBI lineage: Bacteria > Bacillati > Actinomycetota > Actinomycetes > Kitasatosporales > Streptomycetaceae > Streptomyces > Streptomyces sp. NBC_01551. Next base: position 38,082 of record NZ_JAPEPX010000002.1, on the reverse strand, counting down.
TGACCACTCCCGACCTGCCCGAGTGCACGGCAGCCCAGGACGTGCCCAGCACGAACGACCCCGACAAGGGCACGGTCCGCGCCACCATCGATCCGGCCAGCGCGCCGTCGCAGGGCATGCGGACCATGTCGGGCGGCGGCCCGGTCGTCCTCGCGGCCTCCGACGGCGCCTCCGGCGCGGGTGGTACCTACACGGCGACTTCTCTGTCCCCCACCAGCTCCTGGACGGCGGGCGGCAGCGGCGGCGGCTTCTCCTGGACGTATCCCCTGACCGTTCCCGCGCCTCCGGCCGGACCGGCCCCGAAGATTGCTTTCTCCTATTCCTCCCAGGCGGTCGACGGCAAGACGTCCGTGGCCAATGGCCAGGCCTCCTGGGTCGGCGATGGCTGGGACTACGAACCCGGCTTCATCGAGCGCCGCTACCGTTCCTGCGCCGACGACCGCAAGGACACCCCGGCCAAGCCCAACAACGACAACGCCACGGACAAGAAGAAGGGCGACCTGTGCTGGGCGGGCGACAACGTCGTGATGTCGCTGGGCGGCTCCAGCACTGAACTCGTCCACGACGCCACGTCCGGCCAGTGGATTCCCGCATCCGACGACGGCTCGAAGATCGAGCGCAAGACTGACTCAACCGTGGCCAACGGTGCCAAGGACGGCGAGTACTGGGTCGTCACCACCCGCGACGGCACGAAGTACCACTTCGGTCGCCACGACGTCGACGGATCCGGCAGCCGAGCCGTCACGAACTCCGTCTTCACCGTCCCAGTCTTCGGCAACCACCCCGGCGAGCCCTGCCACCAGACGGCCTACGCAAACTCCTCGTGCACCCAGGGCTGGCGTTGGAACCTCGACTACGTCGAGGACGTCAACGGCAACGCCATGGTCATCGACTGGGCCAAGGAGACCAACCACTACGCCAAGAACAGCAAGTTCAAGGAGAAGGTCTCCTACGTCCGCGGCGGCTACCCCACCACCATCTCCTACGGCCTGCGCGCGAGCGACCTCTCCGGCGCACCGGCCGGCAAAGTCGCGTTCACCGTCGCCGAGCGCTGCGTCAAGCAGGGCAGTACCACCTGCTCGGACGCCGAGTTCGAGTCGAAGAACTACGGAGACAAGCAGCCCTGGTGGGACACACCGTCCACCCTCCACTGCAAGGCCGACGCGAAGAACTGCTTCATCGGCTCCCCGACCTTCTGGACGCGCAAGCGCCTGACCGCTGTCACCACCTACGGCCAGCGCACCGAAGGCTCCACCGACCTGTCCCTCGTGGACCGGTGGAACCTGACCCAGTCCTTCCCCGAGCAGCGCGGCGACACCCACCCGCCGCTGTGGCTGGAGTCGATCACTCGCACGGGTTACGGCACGTCCCTGGACACCTCGGGAAACCAGACCTCCACAAGCCTTCCACCGGTGTCCTTCCTCGCGAATGTGCAGGACATGCCCAACCGCGTGGCCAAGAGCTCCGGTGACGCCACTCCCGACTTCGACCGTCTGCGCGTGGAGACCATCCGCACCGAAACCGGTGGTGAGATCTACGTCGGCTACTCCGCACCCTGCGCGGTCGGTACCACCCACCCGAAGCCCGAGGAGAACACCACCCGCTGCTATCCCGTCCACTGGTCGCCGGACGGGGAGCTGGAGAAGCCGCCGCTGGAGTGGTTCAACAAGTACGTCGTCGACCGCGTCGTCGAGAAGGACCGCGTCGCCCGCCAGCCTGACGTCACCACCAGCTACACCTATGAGGGCGACGCTGCCTGGGCGAAGGACAGCGACGAGTTCTCCAAGCCCGAACTCCGCACGTACAACCAGTGGCGCGGCTACGCCGGCGTCGTCGTGACGAAGGGCGTCACCGCCAACGCGGGCAATCCCGACGCCACCGTGCAGTCACAGACCCGTACCCGCTACTTCCGCGGCATGTCCTCTGACGCGGGCCGGCCCAAGATCACGCTGAAGGACTCCACCGAGTCCGAAGACCTCGGCGAGGACATCCCTCCGTACCAAGGCCTGGCGGCCGAGAGCATCACGTACTCCAAGCCGGGCGGCGAGGTGGTCTCCCGCTCCCTCACTTGGCCCTGGAGCCAGAAGGTCGCCTCTCGGCCCCGCGACGGCACGACGCCCCTGGAGGCTTACCGCACGGGTACCGCACGCAAGGACAGCATCGAGAACGTCAGCGGCGGAGCCACGCGGACACATCGCACGCACACCACCCATGAGACCGGCTACGGCCTCGTCCAGAGCGTCCAGACCGAGGCCGTGACCTCGAACGGCACCGGTGGCTCGAAGACCAGCGACCAGGTGTGCGTCACCACGGCGTACGTCCACAACACCGACAAACACCTGATCGGTCTGGCCGAACGCGTTCGCACCACCGCCGGATCATGTGAGGAGTCGGGCTCCGGCCCCCTCCTTTCAGACACCCGCACGTCCTACGACGCGCTCAACGCCTTCGGGACAGCCCCGACGAAGGGGCTGGCCTACCAGGTCGACACGAACGACGCGGCCGGCACAGGCTGGGTCACGACGGCCCGTACGGAGTACGACGCACTCGGACGCTCCGTCAAGGTCTTCGATGCCGCGGGCAACCCCGTCTCGACCGCCTACAGCCCCGCCACTGGTCCGGCTTTCACCGTGACCAGCACCAACGCGATCGGCCACACGACCGCGACCAAGAGCGACCCCGGCCGCGGCCAGCCACTCCAGGACACCGACGTCAACGGCCGCAAGGTCACGACGACCTACGACAACCTCGGGCGTTCCACGGCGGTCTGGACTGCCTCACAGAAGCCCGCAACGGACAAGGCAGCCTTCACCTTCGGGTACGAGATCTCCGAGCACGAGGCTCCGGTCGTCACCAGCGGCACGCTGCAGGACGACGGCACGTACACCAAATCGGTCGCGATCTACGACGGTCTCTTGCGCCCGCGCCAGACCCAGGGACAGGCCCTCGGCGGAGGCCGCCTGATCACCGACACCCTCTACAGCGCCAACGGCACGGTCCGGCGCACCAACAACGGCTACTACGCCGAAGGAACACCGTCGAAGGACATCTTCGTACCCGAGTCCGTCTTCCACGTGCCGAACGCGACCGCCACGGCATACGACGGGCTCGGCCGGGCCGTCCGCAGCACCACCCTGCACGCGGACGTCCCCCAGTACTCCTCCACCACCCAGTACGCGGGAGACTGGACCCTCACCAGATCGGCCATGTCCGTGGACGGCACCACCCCACTCAAGGGCAGCCGCGCCGCCAAGACATCGACCGACCCGCTCGGCCGCACCACGGCCATCGAGCACGCCACGTCGAGCGACCTCAGCAGCTGGACCAAGACCGCCTACAGCTACGACCTGCGGAACAAACTGACATCCGTCACCGACGCGGCCGGAAACCAGTGGACCTATGGATATGACGCCCGCGGCCGGCAAACCTCGTCCAGCGACCCCGACACCGGGCAGTCCTCCTTCGGCTTCAACCAGCTCGACCGGCAGGTCTGGGCGAAGGACTCGAGCGGCCGTACCCAGTACAGCACCTACGACGCTCTGGGCCGCAAGACCGAGCTGCGCGACGACGCCGCCAACGGACCACTGGTCGCCTCCTGGACCTTCGACTCGCTCCCCGGCGCCAACGGCAAGCCCGTCGCCTCGATCCGCTACGAGGGCGGCGTCGAGTACAGGAGCGAGGTAACCGGATACGACGCCGAGTACCGGCCGACCGGATCCAAGATCACGATTCCGGACGCGCCCGCGACGAAGGGCCTCGCGGGCACTTACGTCTACAGCACCACCTACACACCGACTGGCAAGGTCCAGTCGACGACAGTCCCGGCCACCCCGGGCGGCCTGGCCGCCGAGAAGCTGATCACCCGTTACAACGGCGACGGCATGCCCCAGACCCTGTCGGGTCTGTCGTGGTACACCGCCGACGTCAAGTACAGCCCCTTTGGCGAGGTCCTGCGCACTGCCTCCGGCAGTGCACCCAACCGAGTGTGGACCACCAACCTGTATGACCCGAACACCGGCCGGATCAACCAGTCGATCAACGACCGGGAGACGGCCAACTCCCACCGCATCAGCGACGTCTCCTACACCTACGACGCCGCGGGGAACATCACCTCGGTTGCGGACTCGCAGCCCGGCGGCCGCACCGACCGCCAGTGCTACGCGTACGACCCGATGGGCCGGCTCACGCAGGCCTGGACAGGGAAGACCGAGGCCTGCTCGGGCCCCAGCCTGGCTGACGTCACACCGGGCCCGGACGGTGACGGCTTCTGGCAGGAATATCAGTTCGACGCGATCGGCAACCGCACCAAACTCATCAACCACGATCTCTCCGACGCGGCCCTGGACGACGTCACCACGTACAGCTACGGCGTGACGGTCGCCGGAAACGGCACCCGGCCGACGACCACCATCCAGCCCCATGCCTTGACCAAGGCCGCGAAGACCACCAAGAAGCCGGGCTCCACGATCGACTCGGTCTCCACCTACGAGTACGACGCGTCAGGAAACACCAAGAGTCGGCGCATCGACGGCGACACCCAGATCCTGAACTGGGACCGGCGCAACAAGATCACCTCCGCCTCCAGTCCAGGCATCGGAGCCGTCGCGGTCAAGGGCCTGTCGGGCAAGTGCCTCGATGTCGACGGAGGCAACTCGGCCGACGGCACCCGGGTCCAGCTGTGGCCGTGCAACGAGACCAAAGCCCAGCAGTGGCGCCTGACCGGTGAAACCGTCCAGGCCCTCGGCAAGTGCCTCACCGCCCAGAACGGTGAGGCTCGCATCACCACCTGCGACGGCAGCGACAAGCAGAAGTTCATCTACCGGCCCGGCGACAAGTCTCTCTACAACCCGGCCACCAATGCCTGCATCGACGTCCCCCACAGCAACGACGCAAGCGGAACCGATCTGCTCGTGTACGCCTGCAGCACCGGCGCCAATCAGCAGTGGACCTTTGACGCCACCACCAGCTACATCTACGACGCCGACGGCAACCGGCTGATCGAGGAAACCGGCAGCGCACGCACCCTGTACCTCGGCGAAGCAGAGATCACCGTCAACAAGGCCGGCCAGGCCATCGATGCCGTCCGCTACTACGGCAGCTCGGGCAGCCCCACTACGGTTCGTCAGACCAATGGCAGGTCCGAAGGCCACAACTTGGCGGTCCTGCTCACCGACCACCACAACACGGCCACCACCACGGTGGACCTGGCGGCAGGACAAGGCGTAACCCGCCGCAAATCCGACCCCTACGGAAATCCGCGCGGCGCCCAGCCCGCAGACTGGCCGGGCAGCCGCACCTTCCTCGGCACCGGCGTCGACGATTCCGACACGAGCCTGACTCACATCGGCGCCCGCGAGTACGAGCCCACCACCGGGCGCTTCATCTCCGTCGACCCGGTGATCGACATCACCGATCCGATCCAGATGAACGGGTACACGTACGCCAACGGCAACCCGATCACCGGCTCCGACCCAAGCGGTCTCAAGGCCGACAACTGTGCGTACCACTCGAGTTGCACCGCGAACGGCGGAACCCTCTATGAGGAGGACCCCCTCGGCTCAGGCGGTGGCAGTGACGAGCGCAGCAGCCTGGACAACGACTACAACCCACCACCGCCCGGAAAGAACAGCACCTCAGGCAAGGGCGGGAAGAGCAAGCCGGCCAAGGACTGCGGCTTCTTCTCCAAGTGCAACCTGAACAAGACGGTCAAGAAGGGCAAGGCCTTCTGGCACGAGAACAAGGTGGCGATCGTAACGATCGGCACCGAGATCATCGTCGGAGGCGTATGCGTTTCAGCCGCAGGTGCGGCCGGTCTCGCCACAGGAGGCGTCGGCTTCGCAGCGGCAGCCGGCTGCGGGGCGATCGCCGGAGCCGCAGGCTCGGCAGTCGGCAACGCCATGAACCCGAAGGCCGACCACAGCACCACGGGTGTGCTGAAGGACATGGGCCTGGGAGCGGTCACCGGAGGCGTCGGCGGAGTCATGGGAGCGGCGGCGGCGCCCGCGGTCACAGCCTTGGGCAAGGCAGGGGGCAAGGGTCTGGGCAAGCTGTTCTCCAAGGCCGGATCATGCCCCACTCCCAACAGCTTCATCCCGGGCACTCTCGTCCTCATGGCCGACGGTTCGACCAAACCGATCGAAGACCTTGAGCCGGGCGACAAGATCCTCGCCACGGATCCCGAGACCGGCGAGACGGCCGCCGAAGACGTGACCGCGACCATCCTCGGCGCAGGTTCCAAAAACCTCGTCGAGATCACGGTGGACACTGACGGCGCCGACGGTTCCGGCACCGACGTCATCACGGCCACTGACAAGCACCCCTTCTGGGCTGCCGACATTTCCACATGGGTGGACGCCACCGACCTCCAGCCAGGCCAATGGCTCCAGACCAGCGCCGGCACCCACGTCCAGGTCACGGCAATCCGTCGCTGGACAACCCTTCAGGCAGCTGTTCACAACCTCACCATCGCCGAACTCCACACGTACTATGTGCTGGCGGGTGCCACGCCGGTCCTGGTACACAACTGTGGCCCTGGGGTTGCAAGTGAAGACGATGCAATGCTCGCGCTCGGTCGTGCGGAAGAACTGCAAGCATCTCGCAGCGATTACTTCATGGCGGACGTGAAGGGCACCACAGCGGTAATCGGTGTCTTTAACTCGAAAACGAAGACATTCGTCAATCGCATTGGAATCAACGGAGATGGTGCCATGCCTTCCGGGTGGACACTCCGGCCAGGAGAAGAGTTCGTGCAGGCTGCTGGGCATGCCGAGCAAGGGATTCTTAGCAGCTTGGGGCCCAATGAGCATGCCGTGTTCGGTGCAGCGTCGAGGAATTTCTGTGTCAGCATCTGCTCCCCCATGTTGAACGTCCGTGGGGTAACAGTGGGTGGTGCGGGGATGCGTGGCCATGCTGCACAGAACTCACCGTTCACAATCTTCTGGGCTACTGGAGGCTAGAGGGACATGGAGATTGCGCCGGAACTACAAGCAATTTCGAACGTTTCGGATCCTGAACTGGTGCTGATCTGTGCCGCAGCGGCGGAGCGAGGTGCTGCCTTCTGCCGAGCCCTCGGCCGATCGGAGCAGATTGAGTGGGTCGATGCCTCGCTCGGGCTCGCCTGGGCGGCAGCTGCCGGAAATTCCGTGCAGGATGAGTGCGCAGAGGCCCTGGATAAGCTGGATATGGAATCTCAGGATGACGAGGATGATTCGTCTCGACCCGAGTTCTATGCGGCCCAGTCTGTGGCGTTGGTTGGAAACGCCCTCGCGGTTTCATTGAGGCCATCTGCGGCCAAGGCGGAGATGTCCATCAACGCCATTAGGTCACTACTCTCCATGCTCGACTTCAAGCTGGGAGGAGAGAAGCCTGTGATTGTGAGGTACGGAGATCCGTCTCCTGCGCCGGGGCCCCTCGTCCAGATGGAGATTGACGCAGAGCGTGAAGTCATTGACCTTCTCGCTCGGGGGGCAACGAATTTCAGCTTGGGTCTGGATCTCTCCTCGGCTCTGACTCCAATCCAGGCATCAGCGACCGAATTCGGTGCAAGGCTTATGCCCTCCATCGAGGAGGTAGCCGAGCTTCGCAACTGGGAACTCTAGTGGCGCGCTGAATCATCGAAGCCTCGCCAGCAAGGACGCTGGCGGGGCTTTGACGGCAACGTCAGTGGACGCTCGCGACAGAAGGTGGGCCGTCAGTGCCGTCGTTCTCGGCATTGAGCGCGTTGTTGAGGGTGTCGACGGCTTGTCGTTGGAGGCGGAGTCTTACGTGGGCGTAGACGCCGGCGGTGACGCCGATGTGGGCGTGGCCGAGGAGTTCTTTGATCACGACGAGATCGACGCCCTGCTCCAGTAGGAGCGTGGCGGTTGAATGCCGGAGGTCGTGGAAGCGGATACGGCGGAGCCCTGCCTGGTTGAGGAGGCCGCGGAAGCTGCGGGTGAGGTTGGCGGGGTCGAGTGGTCCACCAGTTGATGTGCTGAAGACCAGGTCGACGTCCGTCCAACCCACCCCTGCCGCCTCACGCTCTCCTTCCTGATGTTCGCGGCGTTCCTTGAGGGAGCGGCTGCACTCGCTGGGGATAGCCGTCTGACGGCAACGCCGACGGCAACAGGGGCGCACAACACAGCACTTCCACGCACGCTCACGGACTGGCCGAATTCCGCTGACCTGCGAAAACGCAGATGACGGCACCTCGGCACGCACACGTACTATGTGCTCGCAGGAGCCACCCCAGTTCTCGTCCACAATTGTGGGGGAGGCGCTAAACTTCTTTCAGCCGCGAACAACAGGGATGTTGGGCCTGTTCCTGGATGGTCCGCACCAAGGGCACCGTCGGCACCCTGGCTAGAAGACAGCAATGCGGCCGGTGGGAGAGTTTTTACCTCAAACCGAACTATTACGCAGGAAGACTTGGTCGGCATCGTGAGGGACGGCGTTAAGCGTGGAGATGACGTCCATATCCTCACTGGAACCCATGGCGATAGTGCTGGCGTCATGACTCCGGAATCCAGCTTTTACGTTGAAGATGTTGGTCGTTTTGGGCGACTCTCTGGTGTCACGATTCACGATGTCCCGTCCATGTCGTCGGAGGCGATGAGTCGAGTTCTGGAAAGCCCAGGGACTGTTGTCGGAGCGTTCTGTCACAGCGCTATTTGCCTCAAAACCTACAGATAAGCCAGGGAGACGTTTATGAGCACCGAGTCAGGAGAGCCGAAGCGTGAATATGTCGGCTTTATTCAGATCGCTGGCCAGCCGGAAATCCAATTGCGGCTGATGGCTTCGTCGCCGAGTGAAGCAACGGCAATGGTCGTCGAGCAATATGGCGAGGGGCACGTGATCTCGGTATGGAACGAAGAAGACGCCAGGCGTCCCAGGTAGTGTCACCTCTACTCCGAGGTTCTCACGACGGCTCGACTGAACGATTTTGGGTTACGCCAAGACCTGCTGCGGATTAATAGCGGAAGTTGCGACTGCCAGGCGTGATGGACCTCGTTCGGAGCCTGGTGTTGGCAATTAGGTGAAGTATTCCAAAAGTTGGTGTGGGGCCCGTCAGGCTACGTCTTGGCTGGCCCCAAGCCGGTTCTGGCGGAAACGGTGATGGCAAACGTCAGCCAGGGTCCAGGCCATGCAGAAGAGGCCATCCTCAACACCCCGGTTCCGTCAGCAGCGAGTCCAGCACCGCCCGCTGCCCAACGCTCAGCAGCCCGTGCACGGTGTCCCACAGCTGCTGGTTCGCCACTTTGGGATATGACCCAGATGCGCCAGAAACCCGCCACGGGATGATCTTGAGCGCCTGAGCGGGTCCGCCGTCACGATCGAGAGGACCGCGTATCCGCGGTCGTCGAAGCCGGGCTGGAGCTGCCGGGCTTCACCGGACGAGCTCGGCGAGACCGGGATGTGGCTGACCGGCTTCGCATCGGGGAAGATCACCGACTTCACCGGTGAGGCGGACGCCGCGGACGCGCCTGGGCTTCGGGACTGGAACCTGGTGAAGCGGCTCGCGCAGGTCAAGCGGGCCAAGGCGGAGCAGGAGAGCATCCGGGAGCAACAGCAGGCCATCGTTGAGGCGTTGATCGGGAACTACCGCACCGTGCTCCAGCACATCGACGCCGACAGTCCCGTCCAGGCCGCCCGGGACTCTCGGATGCCCCGCTGCGTCGGCGGGTCACCGCGGCCACGAACAAGGTCGAGGCGTTCAACGGCTTCTCCCAGTGGATCGGCTTCGGCAACGGCGGCGTCATCACCGACAACGACCCCGTCGAGCAGGAGAAGACCGCGCGAGGACCTGGCCCACATCTCGCCGTACCTGACCGAGCACATCCGCCGCTTCGGCGAGTACTCCACCCACGAACTCGGCATCCAGCCCGAGGCGTACGACCCGCATCTGGACGTCGACTTCAGTCCGCTGCGCGGCGATGGCCCCGACGCGGACGGCTACGGCCCGGCGGCCTGACCACCCGTGCCATGCCGCTACTCCAGCGGCAGCGCGATGCACACGCACGCCCACCGTTCCACGCCACGCGGAAGACTTCCGGTACCTACTCCCTGATCATCGCGTCGCTTTCGCAGCAACGTCCGGCTGCGGCCGGGTCCGCATACCCCAGCGGGCAAGAGATGGGCCGACAGCACCCAGCGCCGCGAAGAACAACGCCAGCAGCAGCCAGCCTGCCGTGCCGAGACCAAGCACCACCGTGGTGAGGATCGCGGGGGCAAGAGCCTGACCCGCGCTGAAGCCGAGACCGAGGACACCCTGGTATTGACCCTGGGCGTGGTCGGGGGCAAGACCGAAGCCCAGGGCAAAGCACGCCGAGGACTCCCAGACTTCTCCCAGGCTGTGGACGAAGATCGCTGCCAGGACCAGTCCCGCCGCGGCCCAGACAGGGGCGTACGCCGCCAGCGCCATCATCGGGCAGCTGACGAGGAAGAGCAGCCCCGCAGTGCGAAACGCCCTGCCGCCGTCGTGCGGGGTCTCGATACGCGAGCCGATCCTGGTCTGCATCAGCACGCAGAAGGCGGAATTGACGGCGAACAGCGCGGCCACAGTCCAGCGCGGCGCTTCGGTGTGCTCGGAGATCCAGATCGGCAGGAGCAGGGAAACCACCGGGTACTGCAGTCCCATGGCCCCGTAGAGGGCGGTGAACGTCAGGAACGGACGGTCCGCGAAAGCGAGCCAGCGGCGCTGCTGCGGCGGTGCCGCCAGCACCGGGTAGCGAGGTAGCAGGAGCAACAGCGCAGCACACAGGGCGAAGCTCGCCGCGTTGCCGAGGATCAGCGTGACATAGGCGCCGCGGGTGTTCGCGGCCAGCGCCAGCCCGGCGCCCACCGTTCCCAGGACGACGCCCAGGTTGACGAAGGTGCGCAGCTTCGCCCGAAACATGGCCGGGCGATCACCCCCGACCCGGACCACCAGAGCGCCCCAGGCCGCCCCACCGACCGCCGCGGCGATCTGGTCGACCGTCGCGATGATCGTGAGCGCGGTCCAGCTCTCGACGAGGACGAGGGCCGCCATTGACACCGCTTGGACCGCGAGGGCCAGCATCATGATCGTGCGCGCGCCGCGCCGGTCGGCGAGATGCCCGCCGGGTATCCCCGCGCACAGGCCGATCACTCCGGCAATGGTGAGCGCGGCACCGACCTGCACTGCGGGCAGACCCACGACCAAGGTGAAATACAGCGCCGACGCCGCGTTGAACAGACCGTTGCCGACCCGGTTTACGAAACTGGCGGCGACCAGCACGCGCTCCGGCCTGCTGTCCCCCGCCATGCGGCCTATTCGGCCTGCCGAGCCGCCCTTGATCATGGACCGCAGGCTAGCAGCGGGTGGTGCCGCAGAACTCGCCGCAGTCGTAGCAAGATCGCGTGCCCCAACGGCGACGCGGCCCCGACGTGGCGTCGCCGATCCAATCAGATCCGATGACGGCTGATGACAGGGTTTGCTGACAGCTAGGGTCGAATGCGACCACCATCACGGGGAGCGGCATGGCCAACCTGGTCGACAAGCGGGTGTCGACCGACCGTCAGAACCTCGTCCTGGACGAAGCCGGGATCGAGGACCCGGTCGTCTTCGAGGAGCAGGCCGGCATCTCCAGCCGCCTCCACCCGCTGGAGCGCCCGAAGTTCGGCGTGCTGCTGACGTACGCGCGGCCGGGTGACACCGTGCACATCTCCGAGATGTTTCGCCTGGTGCGCGGCACCGGCACATTCTCGACGTGCTCGACGTCCTGCACCGCGACCGCCTCGCCCTGCGCATCCACGACGGCGCGTTCTCCGCGATGGACCTCACGGCCCGCCACCCGCGCACCGGAGAGCTGCTGTCCACCGTGACGTTCATGGTGCAGACCCTCGCCGCCGCCGGCGAACTCCAGCGCGACCTCCAGCGCGAGCTGACCTACGACGGGCTGCGGACTGCGGGCTGCGGAGGCAAGGGCAACAAGGGCGGGCGCCGCCCCGCCGTCCCGGCCGACAAGACCGACGCCGTACGCACCGCGTACCGGGAAGGCCGGCGGCCAGAGCGACATCGACGCCTGGTACGCCGAGAACAGCGAGCACAGCCGCAACTGCCTCAGAGCCTTCCTCAACTGGGCCATGCAGAGCCGCCAGTGCCGGCGTTTGCTCTCCATCCCCGTGATGAACGTCTCCCGACGAGCCGCACTGGGCGAGACGAGCGCCTGGACGCGCTCGGCCGCCTGCTGACCGACGCAGACACGCCGATGCGTCTTCGTGTCGCCGGCGTCATCGTTCTTCTCTACGCGCAACCCGTCACCCGCATCGTCCAGCTGACGGCCGACGACGTGCTCAACGACGGAGAAGCAATGCTTCTACGGCTCGGGGAACCCGCCTCACCCGTCCCTGCACCAGTGGCATCCCTGCTGCTGGAGTACATCGCAGACCGCGACAACATGAACACCGCCACCAACCAGGCACCGCGCTGGCTCTTCCCCGGCCGCCGGGCAGGCCAGCCTGCCCGGCCCGACCACCTGTCCGCCCTCTTGCGCGAGATCGGTGTCCCGGTCGCCGCTGCCCGCGGCGCCGCCATTCGACAGCAATTCTTTGAGCTGCCTGCCCCCGTCGTCGCGGTCGTTCTGGGCTGCCACGACAAGGCCACCGGCCGCCTCCTCAGGGAGACCGGCGGGACGTGGAGCCGATACGCCGCAGGCGACCACCTACGGTCACCATCCGGCTGGACGGCACGGCGAACTGACGGGGGCTGAACAGGCGAGCCCACCAGTACCAAGACCATGGAAGCGGCCCTGCTTCCCGTCCTCCTGAGCCCCTGAGGGATTCTTGCCCACGTGCTTACAGTGCAGATGAACGACGCGGCGGCGGCCCTCCTCGGCGCATGGACAGGACTCGCACCGACACAGCCACCACAGGGACTGACAGCTGGCCTCCGTGATCTCACAGCCAACGGCATCGCTCTCCACGGGGACGCCGTGGTGCTGACCGATACCGTCCGTCACCTGCCCGACACCGGACCCGGAGGCTTCATCGACCTCACCGCGTGGGAGTGCAGCGTCAACAGCTTCCACCTTGAGGATTTCGTGCCCGTGACCGTCGACGTCCTGGATGACGGCGAGCCCGTCATCGCCGAGGCCGATCAGAGGCTACTGCTGGCCCAGGGCCTCACGCTGGCCTTGCACGTCTGCCATCTCGGCCGTTCAGCCGAACCTCCACTCCAGATCCGATGCATCGTCAGCGCGAGTACCACCAACGGGACCTTCCGCTTCCACCGCATCCGCGCAGGCCGGCAAGAGCACCATCCGGACCTGGACAGGTACGCGCTGGAGAAGATGATCGTCATCGACACGGGCTTGTCGAGTTCCTGACCTGACCCGGCAGAAGCTCCCCAATCCTCCAGCCGCATCCGTCCAGGACTGCGAACAGTCACCACCAGGCTTCCTGCGGCTGCGAATGCGCGACCGTTGATTGCGCGAGCTCACCAGTACCGAGGACCGACTTCGCTGCGCTGCGGCAGCGGTTCTTCAGCTGATGGCAGCGCTCGAACCCCGAAGCCCATCCGGCTTAAGTTACTTGTAACAGACCAGCCGCCACCCACTCACCGGCAGGCGCCGGCCCCGCCCCGCGCCGTACCCGTGGGCACCGGACCTTGGTACACCCGCGGGCAGGGGAGGGGTGGCCTGGGTCTGTTACAAGTAACTTAATGTCCTACTCACGCGGGCCCCGTGATGCGGCGGCAGCTCGACGCTGCCCGGGCGCCTGCCGGGGCGGGGCGCGGAAACGATCTCTGGCGCGGGCCAAGGGCGCGTGGATCAGGTAGGGCGTCGTGTCACCCGCATCACCTCGGCAGTAGCGGAACCGGGGCGTATTCTCCCCGAGTGGATCATCGGTCCACGCCGTCCCGCCCAAGGAGTGAGGCACTCGTGCGTACCACCAAGCCGCTGGCCCTCGTCTTGTCTCTGACCGCCTGCATGGCCACCGCGTGCAGTTCGGGCGGCGACAACGACAAGCCGAGGAGCACGGCGGCGCCGACTGCGGCCTCGTCCCCATCCGTGCCGCCGGAGCCGCAGCTGGTGCCGCACGATCCGCCGGCCTGGTTCGACACCGGCAAGGAAGTTGCTCTGCCCTCGGCGGCGACAAAGGGCAGGCTCAATCTGGCCGGGCGGACCCCCGGCGGGGGTAGCGTCCTGCCCCTCGTTCTCGCCGACGGTCGAGCGATCATCGCCTCGCCGGACCGCCTCCAGGCCTTCAACCTGGCGACCGGACAGGTCGAGGGCGAGATCGCACCCCAGGGTCAGGTACTCCGCCCGGACTCTGATGGCGACGTCCTCCCGCCCCTGGTGGTCGGCGGGGTGGCCCTGGCGCCGTTCCTGATCACTGAGCCCGCCTCGGGCACCCGCGCTGCGGGTGCCGCGCTGGAGCTCCTCGCGTCCCCCGCGACCGGCAGGCCTGCGGTCTCTTGGCGGACCGTCGTCAAGGTGCCCGACTGGGTGACGCAGTCCTCCGGCGCGGTCCAGGTCTCTGCGGTCGGCGCCGGGGGCGGCACCGTCGTGGTGACCCTGGCCGGCCGTAGTGGGAGCGGCAAGGCGATCTCCTACGGCATCGACATGGCCACACACGCGCTGCGCTGGACCCAGCAGGATGTGGAAGTGCGGCAGGTAGGCGACGGGGCCGCCACGGGCTTGCTCCACGTCGAGAACCTCGACTCCATCCCCGTCAGCTTCGATCTCGCGACGGGCGCTGAGCGATGGCGTGGTGAGAAGGTCTTCCAGGCCGGCATGTACGACGCCGGACCGGCAGCGGTACGCGTACGAGGACACCGCCCGGACGGCAAGTACGTCGATCAGCTGATTGCGCCGGACAGCGGACGCGTACGCGGCAACATGCCCTCGGGTCTCAGCAGCATAGGCTGCACGCACGACGAGGCGAAAACCCTCCTCTGCTTTGGCTCCGCTGCGGTCACTGCCGTGGACCCGGCCGACGGCCGCATGCTGTGGCAGCTCAAGGAGGGAGGCGACGACGGCCGCCGCGTTCCGCAGATCACCGCCGTCTGGCACGGTCGCGTATATGGCATCGGCCCCGCAGGCCCCGTCACACTCGATGCCCTGACCGGTACCGACATGCCCACCAAGCCCGAGGCGGCACCGATCCTCGTCAACGCGTACGTCGGCCTGGTCCTCGACGAGGGAAGGCTCACCGGCGCCCCGACAGGTGGGTGAGGTCCGGGCTGCACAGGGCGGACGGACTTCCGATGTCCCTTCTCAGGGAAGCAAGCCTCGTCTCAGTGAACTCAGTCGGCGCCGCAAGTGCCTCTTCTCCTGAGCCCTTTCGCCCAGCGCTGCGGATCAGGGGTCATCGTGAGTGATCGCCGGGGGAATAGTGAGGCCAGGTTCCTCCGGCTTCCTCGTCGTCATGCGTGGCGGAGTAGGCGCCGCCATTCGCAGCATGGCGGGTGCCGCGGGCAACGATCCGGGCGAGCACGTCGAGGCGCTCGGCGCGGAAGTCGGTGAGCTCGGTGAGCTGCACCTTCTTCCTCCAGTACTGCAGCTGCGGCCAGTAGACCGGATGCCACCCGCGGAGCGTCGGCCCCATGCCTTCCGCTTCGGCCCACGCGGCGTCGGCAGTGCAAATCGTGGCCGTGTAGCCGAGGCCTGTCGAGTCCACGCAGACTTCGTAACCGTCGTAGAACGCGTAGGCGACCCGGATGGTCCAGCTCTCGAGCTCCTCGACTGGAACCTGAATCCTCGGCTCCCCCAGCGTCTTCACTGTCGCGCCGCTGAAGTCGTAGGGCGCCGGCACCTGCTCGGAGCCCAGCCACGGTCCCGCATCCGCAGGGCGGCGGCACCACGACCGGTTGAGGTCCACGAGATCCTCGCCGAAAACCGCGACGAGCCTGGCATGGGCACGCTCCGGCTCGAGGAGTTCCCGGCGTTCCACCTCCAGGCTGTCGAGCTGTGCGCGGTCGACCTCGCCGACGCAGTAGTCCCAGCTTTGGGGGACGAGGCCGTGCGCCCGGGTGAAGGCGTTCTCGCCACGATTGGAGTACCAGACGTGAACCGTGTCGCCGTCGATTTTCGTCACGGAGAGGTGCACGCCGTCCAGCGTGCAATTCGCTGCCACGTCGTACTTCTCGGAGAGCTCGTCCAGCGACACGAGCCGCGCGGGCTTGCCCCACTGGACCCCGCTCGCGAGCTCCCCGAGCTCGTCATCCCCGTCGAGCGCGGTCAACCAGATCGCACCAGACCGCTCCGAATGACCGGCCTCGAACAGCCGCCCGCGCCACCGCGCCAGACTCAAGCCGATGTACTTCTCCAGTTCCCGCTCCCCAGACATGCGGCCACGATAGAGAACCGGCCGCTCGCACAGGTCCTCCGGGTCCCCGTTCGCCGGGATGCTGCTGGACTACCTGGGCCAGCGCAGCCTGCCGAGTAACCGCATTGCCGCAGGTCAGCCATATCCGTTGTTTTTGCGGCCGATGATCCGGCTACCCCTAATTGGCCAACCGTTTTCAGACATCGGCCCTGCTCGTCGACCCACCGCCCGAGCCGACGTCACCCTCCCTGCGCCAGCGGGCGTAGTGCGTACCGCACCACAGCTTCGTCCGCCGCGGCCGCTCACACCCCGAGATCGTGCACTGCCGCGACCGCTCACACCCCGAGATCGTGCACTGCCGCGACCGCGGCGCCGCCGGCGCGGTGGAATACACCCGCACCGGAGCATCCGGTGCGCCGTACTTCTTCCACCTCCAGTAGTGCTTCGGGCACCATCCCCGCGACTCCGCCGCGTCCTGGCACGCCTCCACACTGCACAACTGCCACAGGACATCCGTCGTCATTCCCGCATGGTGAACCGGGGCAGCAGTAGCCCCGGTTCACCATGCCCGCACACACGCTCGAACCACCCTCTCGGCTCGGCGACGCGCCGGCGGCCTGAACGCCCAGACCCTGCGACCACCCGCGAAGCGGAGCACGGCTAGGTTGGTCCGATGGACCACGACGTCGCCCAGCTGGTCGAGGAATGGCTGGCGGGCCCACACTCCTCCGCCAACGGCTACTTCAGCTACCAGGCCGTCGAGCACTACCGCTCTGCCGTCCTGCACTGGCTGACCGTCGGCTGCGGCACGAAAGGGAACCCCGACCCCGACCTGTACCTCCGGCCCACACTCATGGCACTCCAGAACTGGGCAATCGACTACGCTGCCGCGGCCCGGTCCCGCGATGCCGCCTGCGGAGCCGTGCGCAGCTTCTACCGCTGGGCCGAGACCGTCAAATCCGCCGGCGGACCCGGCCTCGTGCCACCCGGCACCGCGAGGGCGCTCCAGTTCCGCCGTGGCGGAAACTTCGCGGCCGGTCTACCCGGCCGGGAACTCTTCACCCCCGACCAGTGCCGCTGGCTCGCCCAGGCCGCCGACCGCTACCCCGGCACCCGCCGCGAAGGCCCCCATCGTGCCCGCGCCCTCGTCTACCTCTGCCTCAACCACTACCTGTGGGGCCGGGGCCACGAGGAGGACATCCTGCGCCCCGGCCAAATCACCGCCATGCGCCTGAACGGCCGCCACCAGGAGCAGCACCGCACCACCTGGGACGTCCCCCAGAAGAACGCGGCGTCCGACGCCACCCGCCTCCAGCCCGTCCACCGCGACGCCGTACGCGCCATCGACGAGTACCTCCTGCACCGCGCCGCCGCCCGCGACGACAGCGGCCACCTCTTCACGACAGTCAACGGGCGGCCACTCGAACCGCAGAGCCTCATCCGGATCCTGCGCACCGTCGCCGCCACCCACCCCGACCTCGAGGAGTTCGCCCCCGTCTTGTCCGCGGACGCCGTCACCCACTCGCCCGCCGCGGAGCCTGAGGCCTGAGTCAGCGTGCGCGCGGCAACGCCCGCGACAGTAGGGGCACCGGACGCAGGCTTCTCTGAACCATCGGTAGCGGGTGCGCATTACGTCTCGTCGGGGCCAATAGCGGCGTTCAGCGCGCGCAGGGCGTCATCGTATTGGCGACGGTCGAACCGGAACGGACCGAATGCCGTGTACTCGCGGGTCTTGCGATGGGGTTACTCGAAGGAGTCCCAGATCACGAGGTCGGCTGTCGCACCGGGTTCAGACTGCTGGCGACGGTACGGATCAGTACTTCGCCGGCTCCTGGAGTGGGCTGGGGGACCTCCCGGACGGACAGGACTTCGGGCCCGCCGTGGCGAGCGATTTGGATCGCGCGCATGGCGACCTCCTTTACGAGGTGAGTGGCCGGGAATCAGGCGGCGATCGGAGCTTCGTGTTCGGCATCCTTCGCCGACGTCCGTGTCCGAGGCAGGACGAAGGTGAGGGCCAATCCGATCAGGCTCAGCACCGCGCCCGCCAGGCCGGTCCACCGCAGAGCGCCGGCGGCGACGATCGCGCCGCCGATGACCGAGCCCGCTGCGGCCCCGAGGTTGAAGGCGCCCACGTTGACGGAGACCGCCAAATTGGGGGCGGCGCCCGCGTGGTGCAGGATCAGTCCCTGCAGCGGGGCGATGGTCGCGGTGGCGAGCAGGCCGAGTACCAGGACCGCGGCCACCGCGGTGGGCTGCCACACCACGGCGAACGGGACGAGCAAGAGCGTCCCGGCCAGCCCGCCGAAGACCCCGCGTACGGTGGCGCTCATCGACTTGTCGGTCAGCTTTCCGGCGGTGAGGTTGCCGAGGAAGCTGCCCGCGCCGTAGGCGAGCAGCAGACCGGAGACCGCCGTGGCGGAGAAGCCGGAGACGCGGGTCAGCAGCGGGGCGATGTAGGTGAACACCGTGGCGACGCCGGAGAAGCCCACTGCGGTGGTGGCGATGGCGAGCATGACCGGCCGACGTGCCACTACGCGTATCTCGTCGCGCAGTCGCGTGGACGGTGCCTCCTGCCGGGGCAGTACGGCGGCAAGCAGCATGGTGCCCACCAGGGACAGAACGGTCAGCACGGCGAACGGAGCCCGCCATCCGGCGCCCTGCCCGAGCAGTGCCCCCAGGGGTACTCCGAGGAGCGTGGCCACGGTGAATCCGGAGGCGACGGTGGCGATGGCCGAGCCCGTTTTCTCGGCCGGGACCACCTGGGCCGCCGTCACCAGCGCCAGGGCCAGGAACGCGGCGTGACTGAGCGAGGACACCATGCGGCCCACCAGGAGCAGGCCGAACGACGGGGCCACGGAGCTGATCGCACTGCCCGACGCGAACAGCAGCATCAGGCCGATGGCGAGCCCCTTGCGCGGCAGTCGCGAGGTCAGCAGGGCCATGAGTGGCCCTCCGATCACGACTCCGAGCGCGTATGCGGTCACCGCTTGTCCGGCGGTGCCCACAGAGACATCCAGATCAGCGCCGACCTGGGGCAGCAGCCCGGCGATCAGGTACTCCGAAGTACCCACGACAAAGACGCTCGCGCACAACGCGGCGAGCGTCGCGAAACCCTTGTTCACCGTCATGCCGCAGACGCTAAAGTCTCACATCGGTATGAGAGTCAAGTCGAACGGGCAAAGCCGCGCGACCATCAGGAGGTCCAGGTGCGCATCGGTGAGCTGTCCCGACGGACCGGCGTGGCCGTGCACCTGCTGCGCTACTACGAGGAACAGGGTCTGCTCCACCCGCAGCGGCGCCCCAGCGGATACCGGGAATACGTCGAAGAGGACGTTGCCATCGTCCGCCGCATCCGCAGCCTGCTGGCCGCGGGCCTGGGCACCTCAACGATCACCACAGTCCTGCCGTGCCTGCGGGACACCGGCGACCGCCTCGTCCCCACCTGCTCGGACTTGCTCGCCGACCTCCACCAGGAGCGCGACCGCATCGCTCGGGTCATCAGCGACCTTCAGACCTCCATGGACGCACTCAATGACGTCATCGCTGCGGCCCCGGCCGACGTCACTCGCCGGGCACTGGCCTCACTCGACGTGTAGACGAATCAGCTCTCACAAACGACCCTTTCCCGGAACAAGATCGAAAGCGATCGGCGGGGCCATCGCGAGCCGGATGGGTCCCTCTGCCGTAGTCGCCCAGTCGCCCAGTCGCCCAGTCGCCCAGGCTGCTCGATGCGTTGAGGACAAGCTGCGGGCGCACCTCGGCCATGACGGCATCCAGGCTGCCACCGTCCCGCAGATCAAGGGGGTACCAAACAGTTGGGGAGGCGTCGCCTGGCTTGGTCGCGTAGGTCGCGATGGTCGTGTGCCCTGCTGCTCTCGCCTGCCGGATCAGCTCGGCCCCAGGAAGCCGCTGCCGCCAACGATCAGTGTGGCTGCCAGGCGTAGCGGACGTCTGGCTCGCGCTCGTCGTTGCGTCGCCCGTCCGTCCGCTCGACCGCGATGAAGCCGTGCCGCTCGTAGAACCTCTGTGCTGGTTCGTTGACCTGGAACGTCCATAGCGTCAGCCCGTCGGGCTGCTGCTGCTTGGCCAGGGAGCTGAACCGGTTGCCGAGGCCCTGCCCACGCCACGCAGGGTCGAGGTAGAGCTGTTTGAGCTCCTTCCCGTTGAGCACCAGGAGCCCCACGAGGTGGTTTCCGGTCTCTGCCACCCAGGTCTCGTACTGCGGCACGAGCAGGCGGGCGAACCAGTCGTGTACCTCGGCTTCGCTGTGCGCGCAGCGCACGGTCGGCAGAGCGGCGGCGAAGGAACGCATCCGGGGCGTCCGAGCTGGTGAACGCTCCAGCCGGCCATGCGCCAGGGCTCCGGGTCGAGGGTGGTGCGGCAGTCGACGAGCAGCGGGCTGGCCGCGCGGCCTGCCAGGTCCTGGGGGTTGGCCTGCTGGTATTCGGGCCATTCGGTGGCCAGGACGACGAGGTCGGCTCCGTCGACGGAGGCGGCCAGGTCGTCGGTGTAGTCCAGCTCCGGGTTGCGGGCCATGGCGGTGGCCACGGCCTGCGGGTCGTGAACGGTGACGGTGGCGCCGGCCTGCTGGAGGGCGTGGGCGAGCGCGAGCGCCGGGCTCTCCCGCCGGTTGGCCGTCTTGCGAAGCAGTCAGGCGCCGGCGGCACAGACTGTGGTGGCGCCGAGACTGCCAAGGAATTCGGGCAGTCGGGCCCAGTCTGTCCGGTCGGCTTGGCCCGTACGACTGCTTCGGCCCTACCTCCTGGGGGTTTGGTCTGTTACCAGTAGGTGCGGTACTCGTGCAGACCTTCCTGGGTCGCCTCCGTCGCCCTCGGCGCGCAGGCTGAAGACCATGGAGACGGTTGCCGCAGACGAAGCCGGGGGAGGGGAGCCGACGCCGGGCAAGGGAGTACCGCACGGTGTGTTGCAGGGTTGGATCTCGGCCGTCATCAGTCTGACGGCTCTTGGGCTCTCCATCGTGAGCCTCACGCTCAGCATGGACCCCCCAAGCGTGAATACGACCCTGCCTCATATCCTGCGCATCGGGCAGAAGGACAATACCTTTATCTTTCTGCAGCCGGTTCTGTCCACACGCAAGAAGGCCCAGGATGTCGAAATCATCACGGACATTCAACTCGAGCTGCGGCCGGAGAGACCCGCTGATCGTTCCAAGAGGCCCAAGTTCTGGTGGGACGAGGTGATCAAGTGGAAGGGGGAGCCAGAGGACGGCTACTCACACATCAGTGATCCAACCCTGTTCATGGTCACTCAGGGCGAACCCCAGCAGCCAGTTCTCAGCTTCGTGGCAGAGGACTGGAGCTTCGCCGCAGGCACGTACCAGGGAACCTTGACGCTGAAGCGCGAGAGCAGCCAAGAACCTGTGACAACAAAGTTTTGCCTGACTATCACGGACAACGACCTCAAAGAATTCCGCGACCAGAAGGACCCTACCTGGTGGTTTCCCTACCGAAACGACGACCCTGACGAGGTCGAGAAATATTACGGCTGCTATGCAAGATGGTCAGGCTACTGACGGCAGTCGTGTACCGGCCTGCGGGGAGAATAAGAACTATCAGTAGTGACAGCGGGCCGATCTTGGTTCCGATTCGGTGACTTGTCTGTCCGTCAGCGCACCGTCAGCGGGTCTCCTTCGCGAAGAAAGCCGTGGCCCGCTTGAGGATGTCGACGTCCTCGCGCAGGGGTCGTTGTAGTCCACGAACTCCAGGTCGTTGACAGTGGTCGCCGAATCGGGAGCCGGCCTGATCGTGTGGCCGGCGTACTGCCACGCCTTCGCCGTCGTCCACCGAGCTGCGCGACCTCGACTCGGACTCGCCCCTGACACACGGCGCGGCAGCGACGGCTGCTGCTGGAGGCGGGGCGGGCCGTCCTCCCGGCAACGTGTGGATCCACCCGCCCGGGGAGATGGGCAGGGCCCCTGTTATCGTGCGCCGATGTCAACGATCAAGCAGTTCCAAGTGACCTTCGACTGCGCGGAACCTGCGCGGCTCGCCGCCTTCTGGTGCGAGGTGCTGGGGTACGTCGTACCGACAGTCCCGGAGGGCTTTGCCACGTGGGAGGAGTACCACCACTCGCTGCCGCCTGAGGACGAGGTCTACTTCGCGTGCGCTGATCCCTCGGGTGTGGGCCCGCGCGTGCTCTTCCAGCGAGTTCCCGAAGGCAAGGTCGTCAAGAACCGGGTGCATCTTGATGTGCGGGTCGGCACAGGGCTCGTGGGTGACGAGCGCCTGGCCACACTCGAGGCCGAATGCGCACGGCTGATGGCGCTCGGCGCGAAACACGTGCTGACGCAGCGCGCCGATGGCGTCAACGAGTCGTGCATCACGATGCAGGACATCGAGGGCAACGAGTTCTGCCTCGCCTGATTCTCCTCCGAGACTGCGAGGGGGGAGCCGTCTCCCGGGGACCTCTCAGGTCTCGTATGCGGCAGAAGCTATCCCGTGAGAGCGAGGTTGTGCAGTCGGGCGATGCCGAGCATGGCGCGTCCGACCCCGTCGCCCTTGAGACGGCACCCGCGGAGGATCTTCCAGGTCTTCATGCGGGCGAAAACGTGCTCGCCGCGGGCCCGGACCTGTTCGTGCGAGCGATTGTGCTCGCGCTTCCAGCCCGGCAACTCTTCGCCCGGGGTGCGGCGGTGGGGCATGAGGAGGCCGGTGCCCGGTTAGCCGCGGTCGGCCATCGTGAGGGCCCTGCTCGTGAGGGCCCTGCCCACGGCGGCCTTCGCGCCAGACTCCTCCCATGCCCGGCAGTCGTTGCGATTGCCGGGCAAAGGCTCACCGACCACAACGACCGGTGCCGTCGACTACCAGCAGCACCCGGTCCTCCAGCGGCAGACCCCACGGCCGCCCCTGGCCCGGGGAGCTGGCGCCCTCGCGGCGAAGCGCGATCACGACGGCGTCCACCACGCCATGCTGGGCATCGCACGGATGCACAACCTCGCCCTCGGCGGATAGGCGAGCGGCCCCGCGCGGCGGCTGACCCTGCCCGAAACGACTCGGAGATCATTTACGGGACAGCCATTAGTCGCTGAACTCCGAATCATCAAGCACCATTTGAGTCAGCATCAGTCCACTGCATCATTGATCGACTTCGCCCCTAGGGACCGTCCTGCTCGGCTATTCTGCTCGCCCACGCTCAAAGACGAGGGGACACGGGTCAATGGCGCACGAGTGGATGGAACTGTCCGAGGCGATCCGGGTACTGCGGGAGCAGCTGCTGATCGCCAAGGCCGCCGGCCAGGACAGCGAGGTGGCCTTCTCCGTCGGAAAGGTGGAGGTCGAACTGGGTCTGGAGGCCCGGTGGTCCGGCGGCGGCGGCGGCAAGCTCCAGTTCGGCGTGTTCGCCCTCAACGGCAAGGGTGAGTACTCCTCCGGAACGACGCACAGGCTGCGCCTCGAACTGCTGCCCAGGGACGGTGAAGGCCAGACCCTGGAGATCAAGGGCCGGGTCAACGAACTCCCGCCCCGCTGACCGGGCACCGGCATGGACACGGTCCTCGTCGCCGAGGTCTACGCGACGACCGGTGACAACCCCTGGAACTGTGGCTCCGCCTACGGCGTGGGACCACGCCTGCTGCTGACCGCAGCCCATGTCGTGCTGGTGAACGGCGCGCCCGCACGAACGGTGCAGGTGCGCCTGCTCGGCGCGGACGGCTTCATCCAGTGCACCGTCGTCTGGCACCGCTACGGCCGGAATCTCGACGTCGCACTCCTACGCGTCACCGATCCCGAGCAGAGCCTGCCGCAACGGTGGAAGGCCGTCCGGTGGGGTCGGCTGGTGACCTCTGCGATCAACACATCGGTGACCGCCGCAGGATTCCCGGACGTGCAGCGACACCCGGACGGAGTCCGCGACACGGAGCAGCTCAGCGGCCGGGTCAACCCGCTGACCGGTCTCAAGGCGGGCTGGTACGCGGTGGGCGTGGAGGATCCGCCGACGCGGGTGAGGAGGAGCAGTACTCCCTGGCACGGGATGTCGGGGGCGGCGCTGTTCGCCGACGGCCTTCTCATCGGCGTCGTCGCCGGTGATCAGGGAGGGTTCTCCAGCCGACGCCTGACGGCCGTGCCCGTCTCCTCACTGGCCGCCGACCCTGAGTTCCGCTCGCTGCTGAAGGCCGACACCGGCCGGAACTGCGTCGTCGAGCCGGCGGAGATCCGGCGCCTGTTCCAGGAGCCACACACGGCCGATTCGCCGGCGGCACTGCTGCGCGCGGACGTGGAGGCGGTGCCGTTCCACGGCCGCACCGACCTCTTGGCAGCGTTGGAGAGCTGGTGCCACGAACCCGGTTCATTCTCGACTCGGCTGCTCGTGGGCGGTGGCGGCGAGGGCAAGACACGCCTCGGTGTGGAACTCTGCCACCGCCTCCGTGACCAGGACTGGGTCACGGGCCGGCTCGCCGAGGATGCTCCCACCGAGACACTGAAGACGCTCGAACAGTTGTCTCGCCCCTTGCTGCTGGTCGTCGACTACGCCGAGACAAGGAGGGAGCAACTAGACGCACTGACAAGGCACTTGAGATACCCGCAGCAGTCGGTAAGGTTGCTGCTCCTCGCCCGGTCGGCAGGAGACTGGCTGACAGAGCTGGCCACGTCGCAGTACCTTTCATCGCTGGTGAACGTGCCGGTCGAGGAACTGAAGCCACTGGAGATCACCCCGGCCGGTCGTGTCGATGTGTGGCAGAGCGCGGTCGCGTCACTGGCTGACTCACTGTCGTCGCTACCCCATTACAAGAACACGCTCTGGCCGGCCATACGGGACGAGGTGGCCTCGCGGCCGAACCTCGGGACGGACGGCACCGACGACAGCTCGGTGCTGGCCCTGCACATGAACGCCCTGGCCGCCCTGCTGGAGGCGGGCAGTCCACTGGCCTCGCCGGCCACACGCACGGAGGACGTGCTGCTCCTCCACGAACAGAGCTACTGGGAGAAGACGGCGAGGACGCGGGGCCTGACGCTCGGATCCCAGGGGCGACGGAACGCGGTCACCTCGGCATCGGCATGGAGCGCCATTGACGAGACCGAGGGTCTGTCGGTATTGGGCAGGGTGCGCGGGGTGCGGGACCTCGGGGAGGACGGCAGCGACGAGGTCGCGCGATGGATCAGCGATCTGTACCCGACGTCCAGTCACTTCTGGGCGACGCTCCAGCCGGACCGACTCGGCGAACACCTTATCGGCACCGTGCTGAAGGAGCGGCCGCAGCTGCTCCACGACGCTGCGAACGTGGCCACCGGGCGGCAGATCAACCATCTGCTCACCGTGCTGGCGCGGGCAGAAGTACGTCAGCACCACGTCGCCGACGTGCTGGCCGAACTGATCAAGGACCATGTGGCACGGTTCGGTGTCGCCGCTCTCACGGTGATCGGCGAGACCGAGAACCCGGGGCCGCTGGTGAAGGCGATCGACGCCGTGCTCGCCGAACCGGACGTCCTGCCGCTGGAGGTACTGGAGGCGCTGCTGGAGGTCGTTCCGCGGTTCACGGAGAGGCTGGGGCACCAGGCGACGACGATGGCCGAGCTGATCGTCGGCCGCTGCCAGCTGGCCGCCGAATCAGGTGCTCCTGCCGACCTGTACCGCCATGCCAAGGCCCTCGAAGCGTTGGCGAGCCGCCTGGCTCGGGATGACCGTCGGGCCGAGACAGTGACGGTGATGAAGGACGTGGTGCTGCTCTACCGCGAAAAGTTGGTCCCCACGGACCCGCAGACATACGAACCGCATCTCGCTGAAGCGCTCGTGAGCCTCGCGAACCAGTACGCGAACCGCGTCCGGAAGCAGCGTCGGTCCCAGGGCGATGTCAGGCGGGCTGCCCAAGCCGCCGACGAGGCTGTGAAGTACGCGGAGCATCTGGTCGCGTCGGACCCGGAAGCGCACACGTCCCGCCTCGCCCGCTACCTCGTCAGCCATGCCAACAGGCTGGTCGACATGCGGCAGTACTGGCGGGCGATCGCTCAGGTGGAGCGCGCCGTGGCCATGCAGGCGCAGTCGGTCGGCGCGGACGTCGAGGCACAGCTGGCGGAGTCGCTGGTGACGTTGTCCAAACTACGGCTCCACGCCGGCCGGCAGCACGAGGCATTGGCCGCGGCCCAGCGCGCCGTCGCCATCCGCCGAAGGCTGTCCGAGCAGACGGCCGATCCCGCGTCGGACACGGCCCTGGCGCTGACCCGCACGCTCGGCCAGCTGGCGACGGTACTCGACGGCTGCGGGGACGGCGAAGGGGCGCTGCGGGCTTCGCAACAAGCGTCGCAGGTCGCACGCGAGCTCGCCGACGCACGACCGGACGGGAACCTGTCCGTGCTGGCGGATCGCCTCGTCGATGTCGCACGGCGCCAGTCCGCCCTGGGCCGGGAGGACGAGGCGACGGCCAGTCGCGAACAGGCGACAGAGATCTGGCGGCGGCTCGCGCGAATGAATCCGTCAGGCTACCTCTCCCAGCTGGAACGGGGACTGTTCCTCACCGCCACTGCATCGGGCACCAAGGCACCCTCGCCCGCGGCGCTGGCTCGCCTGGAGGAGGCCGTGGAGGTCTGTCGCCGACTGTGTGCCGTGAAGCCCCAATTGCGTCTGCGGCTGGCCGACTCCGAGATCCTGCTCAGCAAGTGGTACGCCGAGGGCGGCAGAGCGGAGGACTCGCTGGAGGTCCTGCGCAGTGCCATGGTCACGCGACGGGGCGTGGCCGCCGGAAAGCCGTCGACCTTTCTGGACCTCCTCGCACCGCAGCTGGTGATGCTGGCGCGGCAGGAGGCCGCGCTGGGGCACGTCAGCGAGGCGCTTCAGACGTACCAGGACGCCTGCGCGATCTTCGCCCGGACGGAGGCGCCCTCGCGGGAACCGGAGCTGGTGGCGCGGGCGCAGACCCTGGAGTCGGAGGCGAAGGATCACGCCGATGCGGGCCGGGAGGAGGGCGCGCTCACCACGTATCAGCAAGCCGTCACCCTGTATGGGCAGGCACTGACCGCACCGACCGACCCGGAGCTGGTCTCACATGCCTTGCAACTGTTTCAGCGAGCGAACCGGGCAGCCGCGGCGGGACGGGACGAGGAAGCACTGTCCCTCTTCACTCGTGCGGCGGACGCGTACGAAGGACTCGCGGAGCGCAACATCACCCGATACGTCGGGCCGCTCGTGGGTGCGCTGAACGCGGCCGCTAAACGCCTGGGCCATGGTCAGCGGCGCGACGAGGCGCTGGCCATGCTCAAACGCGTGACCGTGGCGTACCAGCGGGCGGCCGCCGCGGATCCGGCCCGCTACTCGGTGCTCTACGCCCACTCTCTGGTGCCGGTGGCCAAGAAGCTCATGAACATCAGCCTCGAGGACGCGCACGCCCTGCTCCACCGAGCGCTCGACATGTACCGGACCATGGACCACACGGTGCCGGTGAACCAGTTGAACCACGCCCAGGCGTTGGAGACTCAGTCCACTCTTCTGGAGGCGATGGGCAAGGGCGAGGAATCACTGGTGGTGCTGCGGCGGGCGGCGGCCATGTACCAGGCTCTGGCGAGGAGCGACCCCGAGGCGTACTTGAGCCAGTACGCGCAGGTCATCGCCTCACTGGCCGGCCGACTGCGTACGGCGGGCAGCCTCGACGAGGCCCTCACCTGCCAGCTGGGGGCGTTGCAGAGCTACCGAAGGCTCGCCAACATCAACCCGGTCAAGTACACGGCGAGCTATGCGACGGCCCAGATGCTCGTTGCCCTGTGGCCGGGCGAGCGCGGACCGGAGGAGGCGGTGAGTCCGACCCTGATCGAGTCCGTTCTCGTCTGGCGTCGGCTCAAGGCGCCCGTGTCCTCCACCCAACAGGTGCAGCTGGCCCACTTCCTGGAGCACCTGGCCAGGCAACTCTCCGAGGCCGGTCGGGGCACCTTGGCCGACGAGGTGACGCGGCGCATCGCACCCTTGTGGGCACAGCCGGTCAGGGCGAACCCCGACGCCCTGTGACCGGTAGCGGACGGAGGCGTGGCGGGAGCGGGCCAGCAGCATTGGCGTCGAGGTGCCGTTCTCGACGTCGTGTGTCAGAGACCTCTTCGGCCCGCCGGTAGGGGAGCCGGGCCCGGCCAGTCTCCGGACACACGTCCGGTATTCGTCGAGGTCGGGTATGGGGCCGCGTGCGGTGTTAGGGCTCTCCCGATTGTGCTCCGGACTGTGTGAGCTACCGATCGGGTCCGGTACCACCTGGTGGGCAGCTCCATAGAGGCCTCCGCGCCCAGACTGCAGATCCAATGGTCGCAGGACGACGAACAGGAGTACGCAGTGGAAGGATCCTGGCCTCAGAACACCCCGGCGGCGGGGCCGGCGGGTAACGCCGACCCCGCGAGCGGAACGAGCACCATGTTCGTCGAGGTGCAGCGAGCTGATGCGAAAGCGACTGCTCTGTCCGGGGTCACCGGTGCGCTGCTCGCGATCGTCACGGGTACGGCTCTGTCCTCACTGGTCGGCTCATCACACCTGCTCGCGGCAGCCCTCGCAGGGGCGGGCAGCCTGCTCGGGGCGGCCCTGATATCGGCGCTGAGAGCCTTACGCCCTGTCTTCCCAAAGGACGACAGGGCCGTTTGGCGGGAGAATCTGCTCGGCGGAGAAGGCGGGCGGACTGCGGACGAGCCTGCGGGCCGAGCGGGATCCGCGCCCGCGCTCGAAGGGGAGACCGAGAGGGGTGTCGCCCTGACCGCTCTCGCCCGCCGGAAGTTCAGGGCGATCAAGTTGGCCATTGATCTCACCGTGGCCGCAATCGCTATGGCTGGATTGGGCCTGTTGCTCGCCTTCCTCACCGCCTGAAACCCTCACCCCCTGCGTTGGTCCGTATGTTTGGGGGGATATGCATCAGTCGCATATGGCAGTGATCGGCGATCACCTGTGGTCCCAGCTATGCCGCCTGGCCCCGCTGCGGGTGCGTCCGGCCCGCAGCGTCCTCCTGCGGCAGGGGGATCCCGGCACCCATGTGGTGCTTCTCGCTTCGGGATCGACCCTCGTGACGTTGACAGGACCGAACGGGGAACGGGCCCTGCTCGCTGTACGAGGTCCCGGCGAGCTGCTCGGCGAGCTGGCCGTCCTGGATGCCCAGCCTCGCTCGGCTTCCGTGATCGCCGCAGAATCCTGTCGCGTGCACCTCATTCCAGCTCCCGAGTTCCTCACGTTCGTCGAGAACAACGGCCTGCTCAACCCGTTGCTGCGTCATGCGATCGCGCGGGTCAGGGAGTCCGAGAAGGTCAGGTTCGAACTGGCCACCGCATGCGTCCCCGCACGCCTGGCCGGTGCGCTGAGCCGGCTCGTGGACGCGGCATCGACCAATCGTCCGGCGGTCAGTGTTCGGCTGACTCAGGAAGAGCTCTCCCAGATGATCGGTGCTTCCCGCAACGCCGTCGGTGCGGCGATCAAGCCGTGGCGGGAAGAAGGCTGGCTGGAGACGGAGCCGGGCGGCGGTCTGCTGATCCACGACATCGCATCGATCGAGGCCCACGCCCGCAGCACGATGTGACCGGCCGCACCAGGGTGGTGCCCAGTGCTGGGCACCACCGCGCGCCCGGGCCGATGAGCATGGGGCACCCGATTCCTCCGTCGTGACCGAAAGGTCGGTAGCAGCGTGTCCATTGCCCCGCCTTCGTCCCTCGATGTCCCTCCGGAACAGGCACTCCTGGCCGTGGACATGCAGGGCTACAGCCAGGTCCAGGAAGCGAAGATGGCTCCCCTGCGTTCGGACCTGGACGACGTCCTCACCAACGTGCTGGCACACATCGGACTCCAGGACCCACGAGAGCGGCCCGGCGCGTTCAAGGACACCGGTGACGGGGCCATCCTCGTCATGCCCGCCAAGGACATCGCACGGCTGGTCGACCCGCTGCTGGAACACCTGCACGCGGCGCTCGTCCGCTACGACCGCGAACGGCTCGCCGGCGCTCCGGCGATCAGGTTGCGTGCCGCCGTGCACGTCGGACCGCTCTCCCTTCCCGACCACCGCGGCGACGCCATCAACGAGGTGTGCCGACTGCTCGACAGCCAGGTCGTGCGCACGGCCCTGACGGCGGCCCGGGAACACCGGCGAGGCCTTCTGGCCGCGGTCGTCTCGGAGGCGGCGTTCCGCCGCACCGTCCGTGCGGGACGCACGCCGGACCTCGACGAAGAACACTTCCTCCGCGCGACGGCGCGTGTGGACGGCAAGGCGTTCGAGGAGCCGTGCTGGCTGTTCGTACCCCAGATGACACCGAAAGCCCTCGACCCGCTCATCAATCCGGACGCGCCCGAGGACGAGGGCGGAACTGCCGCGCCGACGCCGCCGAGCGGCCCAGGCGGCCAAGGGGACCCGAGTCGCCCGCCCGCCGTCTTCCAGTTCATGGGCGACATGACCGACACCACCGTCATCAACAAGGTCGGGACGATGCGCATCGACCGACGCCGGATCTGAGCCGGCCGTGCTCTCACCTCCCCTTCCCTGCCGAAAGGAAGCACAAAGCACATGTCCGACGATCGTCCCCTCCTTCCGCCCCGTCCGTCCGATGAGCCCGGCTCTCCTGGCGGCGGGCGAACAGACCCGGCAGCGTTCGTCCTGCCTCCCGTACCGGACGCTGGGCCGACGCCGATCACGGTGAACAATCCGGAGATGGTCGTCAACCACGCCGACAAGATCATCAACGAGACCCGCAAGCACGACATCCTTGATGGACCCACCCTCCACCGTCACCAGATCAAGCAGGAACTGATCGTCCGAGAAGGCCAGTGGGCCGAGACGTGGCGGCAGGCTCTGGATCCTGAGGGAGTACGCCCGCGGCAGCACGTACTGATCATCGTCGCCCCGCGTTCCTTCGGGTCGACCACCCTGGCCCTGGACCTCCTCGCCCGGCATACGGATGAGGACTCCGACATCGTGAAACTGGACGCGGATTGGAAAACGCCGAAGGTGAGTCGGCTTCCCGCCGAGGAACGCCACGCCTACCAGCTCGACCTCAAGGACCCCGGCCGCGACCGCGTCTCGGCCGACTTCCTCACGATGCTCGAAGCACATGCCCGGCTCCTGGAGAAGCTGGATTCTTACCTCGTTCTGAACGTGGCCAAGGACCTGTGGGCTGATCACTACGTCCCGGTCCAGTCAGGCATTCACCTCGTCCACCTCAACGAGCCGCCGCCGGCGCAGAGCGTCGTGGAGGCCCGCCTGAGGGCTCGCGAAGCCCCCGGTCTGATTTCCTACCTCCAGTCCGTCGACAAGGCAAAGGCTTCGCTGAGGGGCCTGGACGCCGTGGAGGCGGTCCGCAGGGCCGACTCGCTCGTGCTCACGTGGCAGGAACACGAGCGACTGACTGGTTCCTCATTCCCCATGGACGTCCCGTTGCCATGGTCCGCACTGGATGCCGGACTTGCCGAACGGATCACCTCCGCGCTGTCTGACTGGCGCGACAAACTCGACACCCTGTTCGGGGAGACGGCCCCCGTGCACAGTGGCAAGGACACCTCGCTGCCCCTGGAGGACCGCTGTCTCCTCCTGGCCCTCGCCGTGCACCAATCCGCCCCCATGCCCGAGGTGGCCAAGGCCGCCCGAGACCTGCAGGAAAAAATCAACGTCGGGACGAGCGGCTTCGCCTCGACGACCAGTGCCGCGTTCGCAGGCCGCGGATTACGCCGTCGCCTCGTCGATGTCGGCGCCGGGGTCGGTGCCCACGACGAGGTCGTCTTCGACCAGCCCGGCTACGGCAGGGCCGTCCTGACCTACGTCTGGGACAACTACGAGGTCATGCGCGACCCCTTGCTGAAGTGGCTCGTGTCCGGGGACGGTGGCAGTGGCGGCCGCGAGGCAAACAAGCACGTCGTGGACGCCATCGCCGCTCTGACCTTGCGGCACGGGAACGTCGACCACCTCGTCCAGCTCGGGTCCCCGAACCACCCTGCGAAGAAGGAACTCCTCAGCGCCCTTCTGGTCGAGGCCCTACAGGACGAGCACATCGGCCGCCAGGCCTGGGGCCTTCTGTATGGCTGGGCATCGGTCAAGGAGCACGGGGCCACGGTGGTGGCGACCTGCCGGGAGGTCCTGAACACCCCGGATGTCACGTCTTCACAGGCCAGGATGGCCATGGTCCGGCTACGGCGGGCCGCCAACAGCGGGCACGAATCGTCCCGGAACGAGGTCCTCAACGCTTTCGTGGAGCAGGCGCAACAGCCCGCTGGAGTGGTTCGGCTGCTCACCGAAGTTCGCGCCTGGCAGCAGTCGGGGCGGCCCCGCGACGCCGGTACCGCTGCTTTCCTGGCTCTGATGACCGTACCGGCCACCACCACCCCGTGGCTGCTGTCCGATCAAGTTCCGCCAGAGGTGGACGTAAAGCGTGCCCTGCAGGAGCTGCTGGGAGACATCACCACAGCGCCGGACGCCATCGACCACCTCACCGCCTGGATCAGGCAGTCGGCAGATGACCCCGCCTCCTACGCCCGGGTCCGGGACGGGCTGCTCCCGGTCCTGCGAGGCCAGAAGATCTTCAAGGCCTCCATGAGCCTGATGCAGGCACTGGAGCACGTCACGGTCGACGGGGACAGGACTGCGGCCAACGACTTCTGGGACCGCCTCGTCGACCCTCGGCTCCGCACCGTGATCCAGCTCAACAGGAACCCGGCGTGAGGTGGTTCTGGCAGCACCGGGCCCGCACGATCCACTGCACCCAGCCTCGGATGCTTCGCTCCGCAACCGCCGGCATGCACTTCGAGGCCACGTTCACAATCGAATGGCGCCCGGCGCTGCGAACCCGGCTCAATGTCGAGGACCTCGTACTCAGCCGGACCCTGGCGCGGGCCGGACAGGTCGCCCGGCTCTTCGAAGCCGTGGAGGTACGTACCGCTCAGGACACCGTCAACGCCGAGCTCGGCACCCCGGAGCACACACGTGCCACCGGATACCGGTGCCTGGCTGCCCGCGTGGAACTGACCCTCTCGGAGAGCACCCAGGAGGACCTCGCTCAGCAGCGGGCAGACGAGGCACGAATACGGCGGCTGCGGTTCCTGCGCACGAACCTGTACGAGCAGCCCGACCTCTTCGTGCTCGACCGGATCGAACGGCAGGGCGACTGGCCAGGCGCTCAGCAGGTTGCCGACTGGCAGCGCCTGGCGCGGTGGATCGTCGCTGCCGACGCATGGTGGCAGCCTCTGCTCGAGCAGTGGGAGGCGATCGGCCAGGGCTTCGACGACATCGAGATGCAGAACCGGGCGATGCTCGCGCTCTGCGAGTCGGTCAAGATGCTGAAGGGCGATGCCGCCGCGGACGATTCGGCGGTGGGCAGCGCATCCATGGCCGGCAGGGAAGCGGCAGAAGGTCAGCGCAAGGGATGAAGCTGACCCTGTGGCGGATCATCCTCGCCCCTCTCACTTCCTGGCGTGCGCTGCGCCTGCGACGCGAAGCGAACAAGCGCCTGTCGTTCGACGCGGCTTGGCGGCGGGCTCGGATGTTGGCAGCACCGGACGAGATGGTCTACCGGCTGCATGGCCACCAGTTCCCCATTGATTACGAGGAGGAGGACGGGCCCGGCCAGCCGGAATGGAGCACCTACCGCCTGCCGTGAAGATACGGTGCCGACCAGGAACGATCAGGTTGCCCTTACAACGCCGCAGCCGCCAGCTCCCATCAGAGCAGAGTCGCGGTCCATCCCCACAGGCGAGGGGCGTATGCCACAACGCTCAAGGGCACTCACCGACGTGACCAGTTTCTGTCCCCCTCGGGGCGAATCATCAGCCGTGCTACGACTCTTCCAAAGCGGCGGCCGTGGCTGCGGCCATGTCGTACATCGGGCTGTCGTCGAGGCGCTTGCGGCGTTGGTGGTAGCGCATCGTGGTGCGGGGGTCTCGGTGGTCGGCCGCTTCCTGGATCCGGTCCGGGCGGGCGCCGGGGCGGGCGAAGGCGTGCTCGATCACGGTGTGCTTGATGGAGTGCGGCCGAATCCTGTCGGCCTGGGGCAGGCCGGCGCGCCGGGCGAGCTTGCGCAGGGTGCGCCACACCGAGGGTTCGTCGAGGGGCCGGCCCGTGCTGGTGATGAAGACGAAGCCCTCGGTACGGTCACCGATCAGCTCCGTGAGGACCGCGTACACGGGCGGCGGCAGCGCCTTGGTGGCCCACTTCCCACCCTTGATCCGGACGCGAATGGTGCGGTGCCCGTCCGTGTGGCCGATGTTCTCGATCCGGGCGGTGAGGGCGGCGTCGATCCGCAGGAAGCAGACGTAGACGAACCACAGCAGCACGTAGGTCCGCAGCGCCGTCGCGCGGGAGATCGGGTTGTCCCGGGCGGTGGCCAGGAGCGTCGTCCACTCGGTCTCGCTCAGGGAGACGGTGGTGGTTTCCAGCGGGTCGATGACGGGATAGAGCACGCCGGTGAAGGGGTTCGCGTCGAACGCCTCCTTGGGCAGTGCTCGGGTCCGCAGGACGAACTCGTAGAAGCTGGAGCAGCTGGCGAGGACGTTGTGCCGGGTGGCGT
Source organism: Streptomyces sp. NBC_01551 (assembly GCF_026339935.1). NCBI lineage: Bacteria > Bacillati > Actinomycetota > Actinomycetes > Kitasatosporales > Streptomycetaceae > Streptomyces > Streptomyces sp. NBC_01551. The sequence goes on along the minus strand of NZ_JAPEPX010000002.1, from coordinate 3,373 downwards.
CCTGGCGGGGTGGGCCCTCGGGTTCCCGGCGGCCGTCGCGCCAGACGAGGGTGGGCGCGGTCTCCAGGTGCCGGGCGAAGGCATCGGCGGCGAGGAAACCCACGGTCAGTGGGTGGATGCCGTGCTCGCGCAGGTAGGGCTCGAACACGCGGAAGTTCGTGCTGTAGGTCTTGCGGACCCCTTCGGAGCGCTGGTGGGCGATCCAGGCTGCGGCGAGGGTGCACAGCGCGTCGTGGTCGCCGTACCTGGCTGCCAGGTACTCGTACATGCGCCGGGCACGCGGCGGCCAGCCCGTACGGGGGTCCTTGGCGAGGGCAGCGAGCGTGAAGCCGGCACCGGGCTGGGGGCGCGGCGTACCCGAGGTGGCCGTGACGATGTCGATCTCCGAGCCGGTCACCGCCGCGCCCCCAGCCTGACCTCCGGGTGTTCTGCCGCCGTGCCTCGCGCGAGCCCTGTCACAGCATCTCTTCTTCCCGGCGAATCTGGTCCTGGCACATCCCGCAGAGAGTCTGGCGAGTGCCGTCGTCGTCACCCTCGTGGGGCCAGTAGCAGCCGCACGCAGCGCAGTTGCCCAACTCGTCCAGGGCGTAGCGTGTTGCACACGTTACGCAGTAAAGGTCTTTGTCGCCGATGGGGTCAACGAAGACGATGGAGTCGAGCAGCGTGGGAGCGTGACAGCCGGGGCATTCGTTGCACGGGTTGTCGGGATCGCCGTCTCCCAGCTCGTACGCGATCTGTCGAGCCGTCCAGTCCCGGGCGCAGAAATGGCAGCGCGCTTCGTCTGGCGCAACGCGCAAGGCGAGCTGGTTGCAGTCCGGGCACTGGGCGGTCGTACTCTCGGCGCCTTTCAGTTCGCTGCCGCGAAGGCGCTTCATGCGCTCGTCGACGAAGGCTTCGATGGCGGTGAGTCCGCTGCGCACCTCGTCCATGGGGCGCCGGATTCTTGTTCTCTCCTCCTCGTGGAGTTCGGGGAGCAGGCTCTCGTCGAGGAAGCGCACGAGGAAGTCGAGCACGACAGCGGCGCGGGCTTCGACGGCGCGCGCATTGTGGGTCAGACCGTAGTGCTGGAGGGCGTTGCGGTCCCGGGTGAGATCCTTCAGTGCCTTGGCTTCGGCGTCGGTGATCGCGATGTGTGCGATGTTGCGCAGCCGCGTGACCGCCTCGGTGGTGGTGCAGCTCTCGAACGAGAAGTCGTCCTTCTTCTTCCGGGTGGCCGCTCCCGGGTCCTTGAAGACCAGCGTCCAGTGCTCGCGCAAGAGCCGGGCCTTCAGCAGGACTTCGGCAGCCGCCTGGAGATGGAGCACGGCGTACTTGATGTCGCGGGGTGAGCCGCCGGTGTCCTCGTTCAGGTGGTGGACGACGCTGAGGAGGTAGTCGACACCGTTGGGAACCGGCGGGAAGTCCAGTTGCGGCGGACCGAGGCGCAGCCCCGGCGGTACGTAGGACCGCTGGCCGGCCAGAGCCGCCGACTTCACACTCTCCACATGAATCCCCTGAGGTTCGGCCTCGCTTGACGGTCGCTCGGCTCAGCTGATCGGCTCAGCTGATCAGAGATTACAGGAAAACTGTAATTTTCCTGTATGGCATGGACGGTGAGGGTCTTACGGAAGACCTCTCACCCGGATGCCCTGAAGACGGGGACACGCGAGCAGCGGGACCGCTACGGTGACTCCACGTCTATGGACCGCTATTCACGTCTGTTGTAACGGGAGCCCTGAACCATGCGCATCGTCTTGACCGTCGAAGAGCCGAACGACGCGTTCCGGGCCGACCTCCTCGCCCTCCTCGCCAAGCACGCCGCCGCCGTCGAACTCGACTCCGAGTGGACCGTCGAGCGCGCCGACCGCTTCTACCAGGCCGTTCCGAAGCGGGCGCAGCGCCTGCTCCGGGAAGCAGCAGTCAGGGACGGCTTCGTGTCGGACGAAATCCTGCGCGAGGACCTGGACGGCAAGAGCCTGCGGGGCCACGCGGGCCCGCTCAAGCGGGCGCTCGAACGCGGTGTCCGCGAAGGCTGGTGGCCGGAGGGCATGCAGCCGCCCCTCGCACCGCGAGGACCCGGCTTCGGCAAGGTGAAGGGCTATCAGATGCCGCAGGAGCTGGTCAGCACGTTCTTCGAGGCCATCACGATGCCGCACCCGGCGGGAGACGGAACCTCCCCTCAACGTTAAGGCGTGCTCCCGCCCTGCCGTCGCCGGTGCGCACGACGATCAGGGCGCCGTCGGCCGGCCCAGATGCGCAGCGCGAGGGACCGCGACTTTCGCAATACGACGACGCCGGGAATTGAGAGCCAACGTTCAATGCGGAGCCCGTTGCGGGAGGATTGGAATGACGCCGGAGACGGGAAATACCGAAACGTGACTTCAGCCGCGGATACGATCGTGAAATGACGCGGGGATTTTAAAATCGTGCCGACCGTATGACGGTAGAACCGCATAGAACTGCGGTACCCTACGGGAGGGGCAATCGGCATCGACATCACGTCTACCCGACACGCAACCGCGGTCCGCCCGTGGCACTGGACCATGGGCGGACCGCGTTCCCCTTACAAGCGGCCGGTCCGGGTGATTACCGTTCACCCGGACCGGCTACCTGCCAGCGACTACCTGGATCCCGTACAGGATGGCCAGGACGTCCGCCACCAGGGCGACCAGCGGTGTCGCGTGGCGAAGCGCCTTCAACAGGCTGCGCAACCACTTCTTCCGCTCGTCGTCTTCACTGCCGAGGCCCATCCGGGCCCCCTCTCCACGGGGAACTGGCGCGCGAATGCACACCCGCCCGCACCGCCGCCGACGAAAGGCGACGTTGAGTCGGATCCGCACCGATCACCCCGCCCCGTAGCAGCGAGTTCATCGGTGATTACCGTACCCCATTCGGCCCCTCGCGCAAAGCCTCGGGGATTCCCTCCAGGAAATCCTGGAGGGAATCCGAGAAGCCGAGCAGAACCGCCCGAACACGCGTTTGGGGCTGCACGGAGAGAAACCCGTGAAGGTGAAAGTCGCGGCCATCCGTACCGGGTCCTAACGAGTCGGAAAACGTCCTGACTCTCCCGGTCCGGATCAAGGCCTTTGTACTTGGGGTTCACAGGCCGGCTTTGCCGGCCCAGTAGACGTGTTCGCGGACGCTGGTGAGAGTGTCCGGGTGGTCGGCGCCGAGCACGCGGGTGTGATCCACGACCAGTTCCCTGTACAGGGTGTGTGCGGCGGCGGGCTGTCCGGCTCGACCCGTCCAGCGGGCGAGCTTGTGCCGGTTCCACAGGGTCCTGCGATGGTCCTCCCCAAGGAGCTCGGCCAGGTACGGGACGAGGGCTTCGAACAGAGCCCGCGCCTTCTCTGGGGCTCCTGCTTCTCCTGTGAAGTGGGCCTGATCGTGGTGG
>NZ_JAPEPX010000001.1:6487500-6593224 GCF_026339935.1 Streptomyces sp. NBC_01551 | reverse complement strand
TCACCATCGGGGGACCTGCCTTCCGGTCGGGTACCGGGCATCGGGCGTACGGCGTCGGTGGTCGGGCGCGGGGCTTCGTTGACGCCGGGCTTCGGTGACGCGGGGCTTCGGTGACGCGGGGCTTCGGTGGTCGGGCATCGGCGTCCGTTACGGAGACTAGCGGTTCTCCCGCCCGCCGGTCCGGGCGCGCAACGCCGCCGGGGTCAAGGCGTACCGGGCCCCGCCCTCGCCGTGTCCCGCCGGCCGGAATCCGGCCCGCCGCAGCACCGCGTGCGAGGGCGCGTTGCCCTCCTCCACCTCGGCGTGCAGCCCGGTCACACCGGGCTGGGCGAACGCCCAGGCGCACAGCGCCCGCAGCGCCTCGGTCGCGTGGCCCGCGCCGCGCGCCGAGGGGACGAGGTCGTAGCCGATCTCCGCGTGGCCTCCGCCGTCGGGGGCGGCGTGGAAGCCGATGCCGCCGACCGCCCGGCGGTCGCTGTCGCGGACGATCGCGTACGCGCCCCAGCCCGGCCGGTACGTGCCCTCCTCGCGCGCCTTCGCCACCGTCCCGGCCGCGAACCGGGTGCCTTCGGCTGGCCCGTCGTCTGCCCAGGCGAAGCCGCCGGTGCCGCCGGCGTGCAGGTCGGCGGCGAGCGCCGGGGAGATCTCGCAGAGCGTCACGCCGCGCGCCCGGACCGGCTCGTTGTACCAGCGCCAGACCCGCGGGCGGGGCAGGTCCGGCAGGTCGGCTCGGCCCGTCGCCCACAGGAGGCGGTCCCACGGGTCCCCGCCGGCTCCGCGCGGGGTGTGCGGGAAGAGGCGGTCCAGGACGCGGGCGGCCAGGTACGGGGAGACCGCCCGGTCCGGGGTGCCCAGGCCGCGCAGGATGTCGTGGGTGTGCAGCAGGATCTCGGTCACCCCCATCGCGGCGAATCCGTCGGCCCCCGCCCAGCCGGCCGGGTGCCAGGCCCGGTCGCCGGAGCCGGCCGCGTACACGGCGGCGCGGAGCAGCCGCCCGCCCGCCTCGACGAGGTCGATCAGCCCGCCGGGCGGGGTGCCGGGAGCGACGCCGACCAGGAAGGGCAGGTACGAGTCGCTCACCCGGCCCGCGAGCTGCGCGGCGAAGCCGGTGAGGTCGCCCGCCAGGTGCACGGCGGTGTCGCGGCAGCTCCACTCCAGGCCGGCGGCCGGGGCGGACCAGTCGAGGCCGGCCACCTCGCGGAGCGCGCGCACGCTCAGCGCCACGGCGGCGTCGAGGTCGTGGGGGCCGGGGCCCGGGTTCACCCGGACTCCGGCAGCGGGCTGCCGCACCGCGCGCAGTAGCGGGCGCCCGGTTCGGTGGCGAGCCGTCCGCAGTCGGCGCAGACCCGGTGGAGCAGGCAGGCGCTCTCGCCGCCCTGGCCGTCGGCCGGGGCGGGCGCGATGCCCAGGCCGGGGCGGCGGGTGTGCACCGTCAGGTACGCCATCCCGTCGGGTCCGGCGGTCAACGAGCGGCGGGACCCCTTGGGCAGCCAGGCGACCGCGTGCGGCCGCAGCCGGTGCGGGCCGTCCTCGCCGGCCAGCGTGCCGGCGCCCTCGACGACGACGAGCAGGACGTCGAGGGCGGGCTCGGCGTGTTCCGGGATGACGCCGCCGGGCGGCAGCCGGATGAGGTTGGAGTCGAGGCCGCGCGGGCTGCCGGTCAGCCGCCAGAGCGCGCCGGTCGCGTCGGCGGGGGCGCCGGCGATCACCGAGTCGAGTTCCGCGAGGACCTCGGCATGGCGGAATTGCGTCATCAGCTCGTCCTTCCCGGGGCCGTTCGCGACCCTCCGGGATCGAGCGCGGCCCTCAGCGGTGCAGTGGCAGTCATACACGATCAGGACCCGCCGTCCGGGTTGATTGACCATTCACCCACCCCCGCAGCGGCCGTCGGACGCCGGGCGGATACAGTCGTCGCGCACTTCCCCCTGCCCGGAAACTCCGCACATGAGCACCGACGCGGCGCTGCACCCGCAGCCGACGCCCGCCCCGCCCACGCCCGCACCGACCCCCGCGCCGGGCCTCGCCCGGGCTCCGTCCCGGCCCACCCCGGCGGCCGCGTTCCACAGCATCAGCGCGGTGACCGCCGTCCTGCTGGGACTCGTCGGGATCGGCGCGATGATCCACGAGCCGGTGCTGATACCCCCGCTGGCCGCCAGTGCCGCGCTGGTCCACAGCGCCCCCACGCTGCCGCTGGCCCAGCCGCGCGGGGTCATCGTCGGCCACCTGGTGGGGTGCGCCGTGGGCTACGCCGTCCTCGCGGCGGCGGGCGGCAGCGCCTGGGCGGCGGCCGTCGCGGCGGGTGTCACGCTCGCGCTGAACATGGTGGCCCGCACCCCGCACTCGCCGGCCGTGGCCACGGCCGTGATCGTCGTGCTCCAGACCCCGGCCCCGGCCCGGTTCGTCCCGCTGCTGTTCGGTTCGACGGTCCTGCTGGTGCTCACCGGGTACGCGGCTTCCCGGGTGCGCCGCAAGGCGCCGCGGTACCCCGCCTACTGGTGGTGAGCGGCGGGGCGGGCGGCGCCCGTGGGCACCTGCCGGTCGGCCGGCGCGAGCACCCGGTCGAGGTTCTCCGGCGAGAAGAACTCCGCCGGTGAGGTGACCCCCGCCGGCGGTGAACTCGTACACCGGCATGACCCGCGCGTCCCGGATCCGCCCGGGGTGCGGGGCCGGGCTGCAGCCAGGTGCACGGGCCCGGTTTCGCAGTCCCGGCGCGGCGGCGCCGCGATCACCGCGGCCCGGCCTCCCGGGCCGTCCGCGCGTACGCTCGAAGGCATGAGGCAGGGAAACCGGATCTCCACGAGGGACGTCTTCGGGGCCCCGTGCTGGGTGAGCCTGATGGCTCGCGACCTCGAGGCGGCACAGCGGTTCTACGGCGCGGTCGTGGGCTGGAAGTTCCGGCCGGCCCGCCTCGGCGACGCTTTCTCTGTCGCCGAGGCCGACGGGGTACCCGTGGCGGGTATCGGGGCGCTGGCCGCCGATCTGGCGATGGCGGTGGCCTGGACCCCGTATTTCGCCGTCGACGACGTCGATGTGGCGGTGGACCGGATCCGGGAGCGCAGCGGGACGATCGCCGTCGGGCCGGTCTCGTTCGAGTCGGGGGGCCGGGCGGCCCTGGTGGCGGACCGGGACGGCGCGGTCTTCGGGATCTGGGAGGGCACGGTGGCGGCCGACTGGCGGGTGGGCGCGGGGCAGGCTCCGGCGTGGCTGGAGCTGCGGACGCGCAACGCGCTGGAGTCGGCGATCTTCTACGGCGAGGTGCTGGAGTGGGCCACCGGGCGCCCCGGCTGCTGCGAGGTCTCCTACGAGGAGGACCAGGTCGTGCTGCGGCAGGGCGGCGAGCCCGTCGCCCGGCTGAACAGCGGTCCGGTCGAGACGGCGGCCTACTTCGCGCACGCCCGGCCGCGCTGGCACGTCCACTTCCGGGTCCCGGATCTCGGCCCGGCCCTCACGGCGGCCGGGGACCTGGGCGGGCGCACCGTTTCGGACGTCATCGAGAACGACACCGAGCGGTGGGTGGCCCTGCGCGACCCGGACGGGGCGCTGTTCACCCTCACCACGGCCCGCGAGGACGACGTCTGACATCCGATGTCTGATGCCCGGCCCCCGGCCCCCGGCCGCCTGACGTCAGGCGGCCGGGGGCCGACGGGTGCGGGTCCAGCGGAGCAGGTCCTCCTCGGGCCAGGTGTTGACGATCCGCTCGGCCTCGACCCCGCACTCCACGGCCCGTTCGCAGCCGAGGAGCTGCCAGTCCAGCTGGCCGGGGGCGTGCGCGTCAGTGTCGACGGCGAAGAGGGTCCCGGCCTCCACGGCCTGCTTCAACAGCCGCCGGGGCGGGTCCAGCCGCTCGGGCCTGCTGTTGATCTCGACGGCGGTCCCGGATTCCGCGCAGGCCGCGAAGACGGCCTCGGCGTCGAACCGGGACTCGGGCCGGGTCTTGCCGGTGACCAGCCGCCCCGTGCAGTGCCCGAGGACGTCCATGAGCGGGTTGCGCACGGCGGCCAGCAGCCGCTTGGTCATCGCGGGCGCGTCCATGCGCAGCTTGGAGTGCACGGAGGCGACGACGAGGTCCAGCTCGTCGAGGAGTTCGGGTTCCTGGTCGAGGGAGCCGTCCTCCAGGATGTCGCACTCGATGCCGGTGAGCAGCCGGAACGGCGCCCAGCCCGCGTTCAGCCCGGCCACCACGTCGAGCTGTTCGCGCAGCCGCTGCGGGGAGAGGCCCCGGGCGACCTTCAGGCTCGGCGAGTGGTCGGTGAGGACGGCCCACTCGTGTCCGAGCTCGGCGGCCGTGCGGCCCATGGCCTCGATGGGGCTGCCTCCGTCGGACCACTCGGAGTGCAGGTGGCAGTCGCCGCGCAGGGCGGCCCGCAGGGCCAGGCCCTCGGGCGTCGCCCGTTCGCCCTCGGGGTGGGCCGCCACCTCGTCCTCCAGCCGCTGGAGGTACGCGGGGATCTCCCCGGCGAGTGCCTCCCGTACGACCTGGGCGGTCTTGGGGCCGATGCCCTTCACCGCCTCCAGGGTTCCCGCCACGGCCCGCTCGGCGGCCTCGCGCTCACCCATCCGTACGAGCGCGTCCGCCGCCGTACGGAAGGCGGCGACCCGGTACGTGGGTGCCTGGGCGCGCTCCAGCAGGAAGGCGATCCGGCTCAGCGCTGCTACGGGGTCCATCGCGTACCTCCTGGTCCCAGTCTGGCCACGGAGCTCCGGTGGGGCGCGCCGAGCGGGCGTGCGCGGGCGGCGGGACTCCTCGGCGTGAAATCGCCGTGCAAGGCGCGGCGTACGGGGCAGATGACCCGGAGAGCAGCTCACCCGAAAGGCCGCGAAGGGACGTACACCGTGTCGCGATCGAGGATTCTCGTAGTGGGCGCCGGCTTCGCCGGGGTCGAGTGCGTGCGGCGGCTGGAGCGCCGGCTCTCTCCCGCCGAGGCGGAGGTCTCGCTGGTCACGCCGTTCTCGTACCAGCTCTACCTGCCGCTGTTGCCGCAGGTGGCGGCCGGTGTGCTGACCCCGCAGTCCGTCGCCGTCTCACTGCGCCGCAGTCACAGGCACCGCACGCGCATCATCCCCGGGGGCGCCGTCGGGGTGGACCCGCAGGCGCGGATCTGCGTGATCCGCAAGATCACCGGCGAGCTCGTGGACCAGCCCTACGACGTCCTCGTGCTCGCCCCCGGCAGCATCACCCGCACTTTCGACATCCCCGGACTGGTGACGCACGCGCGCGGGATGAAGACCCTCGCCGAGGCCGCGTACCTGCGCGACCACGTGATCGCCCAGCTGGATCTGGCGGACGCGAGCCAGGACGAGGAGGAACGTGCCTCCCGGCTGCGGTTCGTGGTGGTCGGCGGCGGCTACGCGGGCACCGAGACGGCGGCCTGCCTGCAACGGCTCACCCGGCACGCGGCCACCCGCTACCCCCGCCTGGACCCCCGTCAGATCAAATGGCACCTCGTCGACCTGGCTCCCAGGCTGATGCCCGAACTCGGTGACAGCCTCGGCCGGGCCGCCCTGGGCATCCTGCGCCGGCGCGGCATCGAGGTCTCCCTCGGGGTGTCGGTCGCGGAGGTCTCCGCCGAGAAGGTGACGCTCACCGACGGTCGGGTCCTGCCCAGCCGCACCCTCATCTGGACGGCCGGCGTCGCCGCGAGCCCCCTCGTCGGGACCCTGGGCACCGAGACCCTCGCGGGCCGGCTCGTGGTCCGGCCCGACCTGACCGTGCCCGGCGCCGACGGGGTCTTCGCGCTCGGGGACGCGGCCGCCGTACCGGATTTGGCCAAGGGCGACGGCGCGGTCTGCCCGCCCACCGCGCAGCACGCCATGCGGCAGGGACGCGCGGTCGCCGACGGCGTCATCGCCACCCTGCGCAACCAGCCGCTGCGGCCGTACGTGCACAAGGACCTCGGCCTCGTGGTGGACCTGGGCGGGACGGACGCCGTCTCCAAGCCGCTCGGCATCGAACTGCGCGGCCTCCCCGCCCAGGCGGTGGCCCGCGGCTACCACTGGTCGGCGCTGCGGACCAATGTCGCCAAGACCCGGGTGCTGACGAACTGGCTGCTCAACGCCGTCGCGGGGGACGATTTCGTGCGGACCGGGTTCCAGGCCCAGCAGCCCGCCACGCTCCGCGACTTCGAGTACACCGAGGCCTACCTGACCCCGGAGCAGGTCCGCGCGCACACCGCCGCGCTCCGGGTCCGGGAGTGACGCTCAGCGCAGTCCCGCGCCCCGCACCAGGAGCAGCGCCACGTCGGCCCCCGCGATGGCCAGCGTGGTGTGGAAGGGGATCCGGCCTCCCGGTCGGGCGGCCGCGAGCAGCGCCGCCGCGGCCGTGCCCGCCAGCAGCCGGCCGCCGTACGGGGTGACGGGCCCGGGCGGTCCGGCGACGAGCGCCAGGGTCGAACCGAGGACGAGGAGCGCGGCCAGCGCGCCGGCGCGCCGCGCCCCGAGCCGGTGCGGCAGGCCGCGCACCCCGGTTGCCAGGTCGTCCTCGATGTCCGGGAGGACGTTGGCGCAGTGCGCACCCGCGCCCAGCAGGGCGGCGGCCGCCGTGAGCCAGAGCGGCGGCCAGGGCGCCCCGGGCAGGCCGAGGGTGACGAACGCCGGGAGCAGGCCGAAGGCCAGGGCGTACGGGAGCCAGGAGGCGGCCGTGCCCTTCAGCCACAGGTTGTACGCCCAGGCGGCCGCCACCCCGGACAGGTGCGCGGCCCCGGCGAGCGGCCCGCAGGCGAGCGAGAGCGGCAGGCACAGCAGCAGCGCCGTGAGCGCGGCGGCGGTCACCGCGGCGGGCCGTACGGCGCCCGCGACCAGGGGTTTGTCCGGCCGGCCGGTCGCCAGGTCGCGGCGCAGATCGACCCGGTCGTTGCACCAGCCCACCGACAGCTGGCCGGCCGCGACCGCGCAGCCCGTGACGGCGGCGCCACCCGGCCCCCGTCCCACGGCCACGGCCAGCGCGGCGGCGAACACGGTCACGGCGGCGGCCGGCACGGGGTGGCAGGCCTTCAGCAGGCCCACCAGCACCCGGCCCTGGCGGGCGCGGCGGAGCGGGGTCTCTCGTGCGGCGACGGACACGGGCGCCACTCTAGGGAGGGCCGGGAGGCGGCGGCACGCCTGGTTCGCGCGATTCCTGGCGAAACGTCACTTGTTCCCTATGTTGGGTCAATGACACGTGTCCTGGCAGTGAGCAGCGTGTTCCCTCCCCACCGCTACCCGCAGCCGCAGATCACCGAGGCCCTCGCCCGCTGCCTGCCGGCGGGGTCCGACACGGGAGCGCTGCGCCGGGTGCACGCGTCGGTCCGGGTCGACTTCCGCAACCTCGCGCTCCCGCTGGAGCGTTACGGGCCCTCGAACGACTTCGGCGGCACGAACGCCCTCTTCGTCGGGACGGCGCTGGAGCTCGGGGCCCGCGCCCTGGGGCTGGCCCTCGCCGACGGCGGCTGCGCACCGGGGGACGTCGACCTCGTCATGTCGACCACCGTGACCGGTCTCGCGACGCCCTCGCTGGAGGCGCGGCTCGTCACCCGGGCCGGGCTGCGGCCCGACGTGAAGCGGGTGCCGCTCTTCGGCCTGGGCTGCGCGGCGGGCGCCGCCGGGCTCGGCCACCTCCACGACCACCTGGCCGGACACCCCTCGCACGCCGCGCTGCTGCTGTCCACGGAGCTCTGCTCGCTCACCCTCCAGCCCACCGACACCTCGATGTCCAACCTGGTGGCCGGGGCCCTGTTCGGCGACGGGGCCGGCGCCCTGCTGGCGGTGGGGCGCGACCATCCCCTCCACGACACCCGCCCCGGGCCCACGGTGGTGGCCTCGCGCAGCCGGCTCTACCCGGGCACCGAGGGGCTGCTCGGATGGGACATCGGCCACTGGGGCTTCCGGATGGTGCTGGGCCGCGAACTCCCGGAGCTGGTGCGGCTGCACGTGGCCGAGGAGGTCGAGACGTTCCTGGCCGGGCACGACCTCAAACCCGGGGACGTCGACGCCTGGATCTGCCATCCCGGCGGGCCGAAGATCCTGGACGTCCTGGCGGAGACCCTGGGCCTGCCGGACACCGCGTTCGCGGCGAGCCGGCGCTCGCTGGCGACCGCCGGGAACCTCTCCTCCGCCTCCGTCCTGCACATCCTGGGCGGGATCCAGGCCGAGGAACCGCCCGCGCCCGGCTCGGTCGGGCTGATGATCGCCTTCGGTCCGGGCTTCGCCTCCGAACTCGTCCTGCTGCGCTGGTGACACCGTGCCGATGACCCCCTCCCTGTCCCTGTCCCTGAGTCTCTACCTGCTCCTGCTCGGCCTCGTCGCGGTCGAGCGGCTCGCCGAGCTGGCCACGGCCCGCCGCAATGCCGCGTGGAGCCTGGCGCGCGGCGCCCGCGAGTACGGCCGCGGGCACTACCCCGCGATGGTGGCCCTGCACACCGCGCTGCTCGTGGGCTGCGCGGTGGAACCCTGGGCCGCGGGCCGCCCGTTCGTCCCGTTGCCCGGCTGGTCCGCGCTGGCGCTGGCCGTCGCGGCACAGGGCCTGCGCTGGTGGTGCATCGCCACGCTCGGGCCGCGCTGGAACACCCGGGTGCTCGTGGTGCCCGGGCTGGCGCTGGTCGCGGGCGGGCCGTACCGGATCCTGCGCCACCCCAACTACGTGGCGGTCGTGGTGGAGGGGGCCGCGCTGCCGCTGGTGCACTCGGCGTGGGTGACCGCGGCCGGCTTCACCGCGCTCAACGCGGTCCTGCTGAGCGTGCGCGTCCGCTGCGAGGACGCGGCCCTGGCGGACGCGGCCGGGGTGGGCGCGGCCGGCGTGGACACGGCCGGGCTGGGCGCGGCCGGGCTGGGCGCCCCGGCGCGCGAAGTCGGCGCGCCCGCCGCCGGATCCGTGCCCGGTCCCGTGGCCGGACCCGCTGCCGGGCCTTCCGCCGGATCAGGGGCCGGGCCTTGGGGCGGTTCCGCGTCGTGATCGACCTGCTGATCGTCGGCGGTGGCCCCGCCGGGCTGGCGACCGCCATCCACGGCGCGCTGGCCGGCCTGGAGGCCGTGGTCCTGGAGCCGCGCCCCACCCCCATCGACAAGGCCTGCGGCGAAGGCCTGATGCCGGGCGGCGTACGCAGGCTCGCCGAGCTCGGCGTGACCGTGCCCGGCCGGCCCTTCCGCGGCATCCGCTACCTCGACGGCGCCACCGGCCGGCACGCGGAGGGCCTCTTCCGCGCGGAGCCCGGCCTCGGGATCCGGCGCACCGACCTCCAGGGCGCCCTCGCGGCGCGCGCCGCCGCGCTGGGCGTACGGGTGCTCCCGCGCCGGGTCGAGGAGGTCCGCCAGGACGGACACCGGGTCTGGGCCGCCGGGCTGACCGCCCGGTACCTGGTCGCGGCGGACGGCCTGCACTCCCCCGTTCGGCGCGGACTCGGCCTGTCGGCGCCGCCCGTCCCGGGGCGGCCCGCGCGCTACGGACTGCGCCGCCACTACGACGCGCAGGCGTGGAGCGACCTCGTCGAGGTGCACTGGTCGGCGCGCTGCGAGGCGTACGTGACTCCGCTGACGGCCGGCCGCATCGGCGTGGCCGTACTGACCTCCGAGCAGGCTCCGTACGACGTCCAGCTGGCCCGGTTCCCCCTGCTGGCCGAGCGGCTGCGGGACGCCCCCGCCGGCGCGGTGCGCGGGGCCGGGCCGCTGCGGCAGCGGGCGCGGACCCGGGTGGCGGGGCGGGTGCTGTTCGTCGGGGACGCCGCCGGGTACGTCGACGCGCTGACCGGCGAGGGCCTCACCCTGGCCCTGACCGCGGCGGGTGAACTCGTGCGCTGCGTACGGCAGGAGCGCCCGCAGGCGTACGAGGGGGCCTGGCGGGACCTCTCGCGCGGCTATCGCACGCTGACCGGGTCCCTGCTCTGGGCCCGTGGGCGGCCCCGGCTGGCCCGGCGGATCGTGCCGCTGGCCCAGCGGCTCCCGGGGGTGTTCACACGGGCGGTGAACCTGCTGGCGTAGCGCGGGGAGCACGCCGGACGTGCCGAAGGGGTCCGAGCGGCCGGGCCGGCCGCCGGGACCCCTCCGGCCCTCGGTGTCAGGCCCGGTCGCGCGCCTCGCCCTCCGGCGCCGGCCGGCGCGTCAGCGCCACCCCGGCGAGCACGGAGCCCGCGCCGGCGCCCAGCACCGCGGCGATCCCCGCCCAGGCGTACGGGCCGCCGACCGCCCCCTCCAGGGGGTCGAAGAGGGTCACACCGCCCAGCACGTGCAGGGTGACGACGCCGAGTGCGGCCACGGCCGCCGAGCGCCACACCACCGGGGTGTCCCGTACCACCAGCAGCGCCCCGAGCCCGAGGCACAGTCCGGCGACGACGAGCGGCAGGTAGTCGCCCGGGCCCATCCGCGGGAGGGCGGCCGCGTCGGCGGGCAGGTGCAGGACCCCGCAGAGCAGCAGCGCGGCCGCCACCGGCCAGCGCAGTACGTGGCGCAGCGCGCGGGATCCGGGCGGGTGCGCGGGCGCGACCGGCGCGGCGGCCGGCCGGGCCGGGACCGCAGGGATGGCCGGGGCCGCGGGCCCCCGGCGCCGCCGGGGAAGGCGGGGACGGCGGGGACGGCGAGGCCGGCGGGGGCCGCGCCCTCGGGCGGATCCTCGTGCGGGCCCGCCGCCCTGACGGGGCGTCCGGGTGCGTTCCCCTCGGCCGCGTCGGCCCCGTCGGCCCCGTCGGATCTGTCGGGTTCCTCGGTGCCGAGGATGCTGACCAGCAGGGCCACGTCCTCGATGGGCCGGCCGACGGCCGCGGCGCGCAGGGTGATGTCGGCCTCGGCCTCCTCCTGGGGGTGCTCGCCCAAGAGGGCGACCATGTGCCGGACTTCGTGGACCGGCCGGGCGACTGCTGCCGCGCGCAGCGCGTCGTGTCCGTGCTGGGGCCGCTGGCCGTTCTCCTTGAGGAGGCTGACCAGTGCGGTGACCTCCTCGACGGGGCGGCAGGTGGCCGCCGTCTCCAGCAGCGTCCGCAGGGGTGCGGCGCCGGGCGCGGGCGGGGGTTCCTGGGGGCTGGGTGCGCGGGCCGGCGCGGGCGCCGGGGCCGGATGCCCGGAGCCGTCGGACTCCTCGCTGCGGGCGGTCGTGTCGGGGGCTGCGTCGCGGTCGTCGTGTTCCGGGGCCGCGAAGGTGATGGGGTCATTCATGGAAAGCTCCGTTCGCCGACGCGCGGGTCTACACAGTGCGCGCCGGTCATCGTGCGTCATGGGAATCGCACGCTCTGTCACATTCACCGGCACTTGTGCGTGCTGCGCCATTCGGGGCGGGCAAATGGGGGTTACGGCGCGCCTCCGTCGCCGGGGTCGGGGGCCGCGGCACGCGTCACCGCCGCGTGGGTGCGCAGATACCCGATCACGGTGTTGGCGACCGCCACGAGCGGCACCGCGACGACCGCCCCGCCGATCCCCGCGATGATCCCGCCGGTGGCGACGGCGAGGACGACGCCCAGCGGATGGATCCGTACGGCACGCCCCAGGATGAACGGCTGGAGGATGTGCCCCTCGATCTGCTGCACCAGCAACACCACCAGGAGCGCCATCAGCGCGGTGAACACCCCCTGGGTGACGAGCGCGACGACGACCGCGAGCGCGCCCGAGACGACGGCGCCGACCAGCGGCACGAAGGAGGACAGGAAGATCACCACGGCGATCGGGACGGCCAGCGGGACGCCGAGGAAGTAGATGCCCACGCCGATGAAGACGGCGTCGATCATGGCGACGATCAACGTGCCGCGCACGTACGCGGTCAGGGTGCGCCAGGCGCGCGGTCCGGCTCCGGCCACGCCGGGCCGGGCGGCGGCGGGAACGAGCCGCAGGGTCCACTGCCAGATGCGCCGGCCGTCGTAGAGCAGGAAGAGCGTCGAGAACATCGCCAGCAGCAGTCCGGTGATGGCCTCCACCAGCACGGTCACCCCCTTCAGGCCGCTGGAGGTGATCTCGCTGGTGCTCGTGCCGATGGAGTCGCTGAGGTTCTTCGCGATGTCGTTGATCTGCTCCTCGGTGACATGGAACGGGCTGTTCAGCAGCCACCGTTTGAGCTCTTCGATGCCCTCCTGGACCCGTTCGGACAGGTCGCCGAGGTTGTCGGATACCTGCCACACCACGAACCAGCCGACGAGCCCGAGCACGACGAACCCGCAGATCGCGGTCAGCGCCGTGGCCAGGCCCCGGGACAGCCCGCGGCGGTGCAGGCGGGCCACAGTCGGCTGGAGCAGCGCGGTGACCAGGAGCGCGACGACGAAGGCGAGGACGACCAGGCGCACGGCCCCGATCACCCGCATCAGCACCCACAGCGTGGCCGCGAGCACCAGGAAGCGCCAGCCGGCCTCGGCGGCCACCCGGACCCCCCAGGGCACGGAGGCGGCCGGGTTGCGCGGGGCGGCCGCCGCATCCTGCGGACCGGCCACCTCCGTCGGCGTCTCGGACTCCCGCGCGTCCTCGGCGGCGTACTCCGCCTCCCGCCGCGCCCGAGCCCGCGCGCCGTGCTCCCGGAGCGCTGCCGCGCGCCCCCTCAGACGGTCGAGCCAACCCTGTACCCCGGACATGCCGTCCAGCCTGGGCCATCCCGCGCCCTCCGGCATCCCCTGATGCCGTCCGGGGCGGTCGCTCGCATAGTGGTGGCATGAAGGGTACGGAGGTACTGGCCGACGCCTACGGACGCGTCCGGGAGGTCGTGCACGAAACCGTCGAGGGCCTGACGGCCGAGGAACTCAACGCCCGGGTCGATCCGCGGGCGAACTCGATCGCCTGGCTGGTCTGGCACCTCACCCGGGTCCAGGACGACCACGTGGCCGACGCCTCGGGGCAGCGACAGGTGTGGCACGCCGCGAACTGGATGGAGCGCCTGGGCCTGTCGCTGCCGGCCGCAGACACGGGCTACGGACACACCGCCAAGCAGGTGGCAACGGTCCGGGTCGACTCGGCCGGGCCGCTGCTGGAGTACCACGACGCGGTCCACGAGCAGACCCTGCGGTTCCTGCGGGGCCTGGCCGCCGCCGACCTGGACCGGGTGATCGACACCCGCTGGGACCCGCCGGTCACCCTGGGGGTGCGCCTGATCAGCGTGATCTCCGACGACCTCCAGCACGCGGGCCAGGCGGCGTACGTGCGCGGGCTGCTGAAGCACCGCTAGGTCGTGCACCGGGGCCGCCGTCAGGAGCTCGTGAGGACGACGAGCTGCCGGGTCGCCCGGGTCATCGCGACGTAGCGGTCGACCGCCCCCTCGACGCCCTCGCCGAACGCCTCGGGGTCGACGAGGACGACCAGGTCGAACTCCAGCCCCTTCGACAGTGACGGCGTCAGCGAACGGACCCGGGACGTCTCCCGGAACGACGGGTCGCCGATGACGCAGGCGATCCCCTCGGCGTGCTCGGCGAGCCAGGTGTCGAGGATCGTGTCCAGGTCCCGGACCGAGCCGTGGACGACGGGGACGCCGCCGCTGCGGATGGAGGTCGGCACGTTGGCGTCGGGGAGCACCGCCCTGATCACCGGCTCGGCCTGCGTCATGACCTCTTCGGGCGTGCGGTAGTTGATGCTCAGGGAGGCCACGTTGATCCGGTCGAGCCCGACCCGCTCCAGCCGCTCCCGCCAGGACTCCGTGAACCCCTGCCGGGACTGGGCGCGGTCCCCGACGATGGTGAAGCTGCGGGACGGGCAGCGCAGCAGCAGCATCTGCCACTCCGCGTCGGTCAGTTCCTGCGCCTCGTCGACGACGATGTGCGCGAACGGCCCGGCGAGCAGGTCCGGGTCGACGCCCGGCAGGGCGCCCTCGTCGATCAGGCTGTCCTGGAGGTCCTTCCCGCGCAGCATCCGCACCGCGCCTTCGCTGTCGTCGCCGGCCGAGTTGAAGTCGGCGGCCGCGAGGATGTCGTCGATGACGCCGGCCATGCGCTCGCGTTCGGCGGCGACGGCGGCCTTGCGCCGGCGCTCTCGTCGCGCCGCCTCCGGGTCGCCGAGGCGCCGGCGTGCCGCGTCCAGGAGCGGCAGGTCGGACACGGTCCAGGCGTGGGCGTCCTCGCGCCGCAGCCTCGCGACCTCGTCGCGGCCGAGCCAGGGGGCGCACAGCCGCAGGTAGGCGGGTACCGACCAGAGGTCTCCGACGAGGTCGGCCGCTTCGAGCAGCGGCCACGCGCCGTTGAGGGCGCCGACCAGCTCCTCGTCGTGCAGCAGCGCCTTGCGGAACTGGGCGGGCGAGATGTCGTCGTCGTGCTTGTCCAGCAGGATCGAGACCAGTTCCTCCCAGATCTGCTCGCGCGCCTCGTTGTGCGGAGTGCCCGACGCCGCGTCGAACGCCTCGGCCCAGTCGTCGGCGGTCAGCCGGACGTCGGACCAGGGGGTGGTGACCGTCATGCCCTTGGTGGGCGGCTCCTCGTAGATGCGCACGGCCTTCTCGATCGCCTTGACCATGTCCGCGGACGACTTCAGACGGGCCACCTCGGGGTCGCTCTCGTTCGGCGCCGCGGCTCCCTCGGCGACGAGGTCCCGCACCGTGCAGGTCTGCACGCCCTCCTCGCCGAGGCTGGGCAGGACGTCGGCGACGTAGGCGAGGTAGGGCTGGTGCGGGCCGACGAACAGCACACCGCCGCGCCGGTGACCGAGGCGCGGGTCGGAGTAGAGGAGGTGGGCGGTGCGGTGCAGGGCGACGACGGTCTTGCCCGTACCCGGGCCGCCGTCGACGACGAGGGCGCCGCGGGAACCCGCGCGGACGATGGCGTCCTGGTCGGCCTGGATGGTCCCGAGCACGTCGCGCATCCGGGCCGACCGGTTGCCGCCGAGGCTGGCGATGAACGCGGACTGGTCGTCGAGCGCGGCGTGTCCCTCGAACCCGTCGGCATGGAACACCTCGTCCCAGTAGTCGCCGATCCGGCCGCGGGTCCAGCGGTAGCGGCGGCGGCTCTCCAGACCCATCGGGTTGGCGTGGGTCGCGGCGAAGAACGGCTCGGCCGCGGGGGAACGCCAGTCGATCAGCAGCCGGCGCCCCTCGCCGTCGGTGAGGCCGAGCCGTCCGATGTACACGGGCTCGGGGTCGTCCGCGCTGACGATGCGTCCGAGGCACAGGTCCAGCCCGAAGCGCCGCAGGGCGCGCAGCCGGGAGGTCAGGCGGTGGATCTCCGCGTCCCGCTCCATCGCCTCCCGTCCCAGGCCGCCGGGCGCCCTGCGCAGGTCGTCGAGGCGGTCGGACAGCTCGGCGATCGACTGTTCGAGACTCTCCGACACGGCCGAGAAGTGCCGCTCGTCGCCGGCGATCAGCGCCGGGTCGGCCTTGGGGGCGAGACGGTCGGGAAGGTCAAACGCACTGGCAGTCAAACGCACTTGGTGAATCTCCGATTTCCGCAGGTTGTGGCCTCGAGGAGGGATTCTGCGGTATCACCGGGGCCTTGCCGCAAGACCCCCTGTGCGTTATAACTTGAGAGTGGAAAGGAGTGGGTACTCCCCTTTCCCTTGATCGTCCGGCTTCTACGGACACCACGCACACCCTCCCCGCACGGCACCGGCCCGCCACGGCCAGGGCCGATCGTGCGCTCTCCCGGGGGAATGCCGCGCCGCCTTCCTGACGGGCCGTCGGACAAGCCTTAGGGTCGCGGAGACCGGGAAACAGGACCGCGCCGCCGCGCGGTCCGGTGGAAAGGGCGTCAGCCGTGGCGAACGCAGGTCTCGTCCGTTCCCTCAGCGCCGCGCTGGGCGTGCTCGTGTTGCTCGCCTGCGGGGCCGGGCACACCGCCGCCGCGCCCGAGCCGGACCGGCCCGTCGTCGAGACCGACCACGGGGCGGTGCGCGGCCGCGCGCACGGGGCGTACCGCACCTTCGAGGGCATCCCCTACGCCGCGCCGCCGACCGGCGCCCTGCGCTGGAGCACTCCGGAGCCCGCCCCGCGCTGGAGCGGCGTCCGCGACGCGGGGGCGCCCGGTCCGCACTGCGTGCAGCTTCCGGTGCTGGAGCCGGGCGGGCCGACCGGGTCGGAGGACTGCCTCTACCTCAACGTCACCACGCCGTCGGGCGCGGACGGCAGCCTGCGGCCCCATCCGCGGCCCCGGCCCGTCATGGTCTGGTTCCACGGCGGCGGGTTCCTCAACGGATCCGGCGACGCGTACCTGCCCGACGGGCTCGCCGTGCGCGGGAACACCGTGGTCGTCACCGTCAACTACCGGCTGGGCGTCTTCGGCCTGTTCGGGCACCCGGCGCTCGGCGGGGCCCCGAACCTCAGCATCGCCGACCAGCAGGCGGCGCTGCGCTGGGTGCGGGCGAACGCCGCCCGGTTCGGCGGCGACCCGGACAGCGTCACGGTGTTCGGCGAATCGGCGGGCGGCCTCAGCGTCTGCGCCCACCTGACCTCGCCCGCCTCCGCCGGCCTGTTCCACCGGGCGATCGTGCAGAGCGGGTCCTGCTCGACGGGCATGCCGGCGGGCGCCGTACTGCCCGCGCTGGACGCGTACAAGCCGTTCGTTCCCGAGCGGCGCACGCTGGACCAGGGGGTGGCGGCGGCCGCCGCGCTCGGCTGCGACCGGCCCACCGGACCCGAGGTACTGGCCTGTCTGCGCGGGCTGGACGCCGCCACGCTGGCGACCCCGGCGCTGATGCGGCAGTTCTCCCTGGTCTCCTACGGCAACCGGATGCTGCCCCGGGAGCCGCGCCGCGCCCTGGAGACCGGGCGCTTCCACCGGGTGCCGGTGATCCAGGGGTCCAACCGGGACGAGATGCGGATCTTCATCGGGCCGACGCTGGCGGCGTTCCCGATCCCGGACGAAGCCGCCTACCGGGCCCGGCTGACGCGGTCCTTCGGGGCCTCGGCCGCGGCCGTCGAGGCCGCGTATCCGGCGGCGCGGTACCCGACGCCCGCGCTGGCCTGGGCGGCGGTGACCTCCGACGCCTCCTTCACCTGTCCGGCGCTGCGGGACAGCGGTGCGCTGGCGCGGCACGTGCCGACGTACGGCTACCGGTTCAGCGACCCCGACGCTCCGGACTTCATCGGGCTGCCGACGGTGCCGGGCTTCCCGTACGGGGCGGCGCACGGCCTCGAACTGCCGTACCTGTTCAGGACGGGGGCGGCGCTGAGCGGGCCGCAGCGCGAGCTGTCCGGCCTGATGACCGGCTACTGGACGCGGTTCGCCCGGACGGGCTCGCCGAACGCGCCCGGCGGTCCCGACTGGCCGCGGCTGCGGACCGCCTCGCCGGCCGTGCTGTCGCTGGCGCCCGGAGCCGGCGGGGTCACGCCGGTCGACGTACGGGCCGAGCACCACTGCGACCTGTGGGCGACGGTGGACTCGTGACGGGCGGCGGCGCGCGCGAGGTCCCGTTGGCGCGCGGGGACGGTCTGTCGGGCCGCCGGGCGGGGGGCGGTCGTTAGACTGCGGGGCGGACCCGGCCCCCGGACGGCGGGGCCGGAGGGGATGGCGGGCGTGGCTGAGGAGACGGGCGGGGCGGCCGCGGAGGCGGCGGCCAGGCACGAGAAGTGGAAGGAGAACGGCGTGGCCCTGCGCGCGTTCTTCTACATCTTCGGGACCCACGTGTTCGCCGGATTCGTCTGGCTGCTCTTCTATCTGGGCCAGCACGCGCAGAAGTAGCCCCAGCCGCCCCCGCGGCGGTGATCAGATCACTCGCCGCCGGTGCGGGCGCGGGCGCCCTCGCGGGTGCGGCCGGGCGTCTGGGCGCGTTGGGGGTGACGGCGTACGTACTCGCGCTCCAGCTCGTTCATCCGCTCCGTGTGCGTGACGAGGGCGTCGTTGGACCCGTGCAGCAGGGTCTCGTGGCGCGTGCGGTGGATCGCCTCCAGCTCCTTGAGCAGCCGGCCTTCCTCCAGGTTTTGCGCCGACGGCCCGCGCTCGTGCTCCGTCATGGCAGGTGCGCCTCCTTCTCCGCCGAGGATCCGCCAAGGATCCGCCGAGGAGTGGCCGTCCCCGGTCCCTCCATCATGGCTCCGCCGCGCGAATCCGGCCGGATCGGGGCGTCGCCCGCCGTCACCGCCCGCCGGATACCCTGGCCGCATGACGATGCACAAGACCGTCGATGTGAACGTTGACGCGATGATCGAGGACCTCCGGACACTCGTGGAAACCGAGTCTCCCTCGCGCGACATCGACGCCTTGGCGGCATCGGCCAAAGTGGTCGCGGGTGTCATCGAGAGCCGCCTCGGCGGGCACGCCGCCCTCGTGGAGAGCGAAGCCGGCCCGCACGTCCACTGGTCGGCCGGCGGCGAGCCCAAGGTGCTGATCCTCGGTCACCACGACACGGTCTTCCCCCTCGGCACCCTGGAGCGCCGCCCGTTCCGGGTCGAGGACGGGCACGCGACCGGCCCCGGCGTCTTCGACATGCTGGGCGGCCTGGTGCAGGCCGTGCACGGGGTGGCCTCCCTCGACGACCGTTCGGGCGTCGAGATCCTGGTGACCGCGGACGAAGAGGTCGGCTCCCACTCCTCCCGGGCCCTCATCGAGGAGCGCGCCCTCGCGTGCGGCGCCGCGCTGGTGCTGGAGGGCGCCGCCGACGGCGGGGCCCTGAAGACCGGCCGCAAGGGCTGCGGCACGTTCCAGGTCTCCATCGCGGGCCGGGCCTCGCACGCGGGGCTGGAGCCCGCGGCCGGGGTCAACGCCCTGATCGAGGCGGCGCACCAGGTGCTGGACATCGCGGCGCTGGGCCGGCCGGAGATCGGCACGACGGTCACCCCGACCGTCGCGTCGGCGGGAACCCTGGACAACGTGGTGCCCGCCGAGGCCACGGTCATCGTGGACGTCCGCGTCGAGTCGGCCGACGAGAAGGAACGCGTCGAATCCGCGTTCGCGGCGCTGACCCCGCACCTCGACGAGGCGGAGATCTCGGTCCAGGGCGCCGTCGGCCGGCCCCCGATGCCCGAATCGGCCTCGGCCGAGCTCTTCGCGGTGGCGCGGCGGCTGCTGCCCGGCATCGAGGGCAAGGCGGTCGGCGGCGGCAGCGACGGCAACTTCACGGCCGCTCTCGGGGTGGCGACGCTCGACGGCCTCGGGGCGGTCGGGGGCGGCGCCCACGCCGACCACGAGTACCTGGTGATCGATGCCATGGCCGAACGGGCGCTCCTTGTCGCGGGACTCGTGGAGGCGATCCGGAACGCGTAGTCCGGCCTCCTACGCTGTCCTGCATGCCACCGGAATCGGTTTCTGCGGGAGGGCGCCGGTTCGCGGCGCGGCTGGGGCCGGCCGCCCGTCTGGTGGTGTGCGCCGCCGTCCCCTGGGGCCTGTGCGTCTGGCTCGGCACCAGCTCGGCCCCGGTGCCGGCCGCCCTGCCGGCCGTCCTGATCCTGCGCGAGGACGTCTTCGCCGCGCCCCGGCTGGCCCTGGAGCGGATGGCGGGCGTCATGGCGGGCGTGCTCGTCGGCGTGGCCGTCCTGCACTGGCTGCCGATCTCCACCGCCTCGTTCCTGCTCCTGCTCGCCTGCGGCTGCGCGGGCATGTACCTGCTCGGCGGCTGCCTGCCGGGCGGCAGCGGCGCCCCCAACCAGCAGGTCCTGATCTCCGCACTGATGATCTACGCCACCCCGACCCCGGGATACCCGCTGGCCAGGCTGGAGGAGAGCGCGGTCGGCATCGCCGTCGTGGCACTGCTCGGGCCGCTGCTGTGGCCGCCGGACCCCTTCCGCGCGGCGCGGGGCGGCCTGGACGGCTACCGGACCGATCTGAGCGCCCTCCTCGACGGCATCGCCGCCCGGGCCGCCCTCGGGCAGCCGGCCCCGGCCGAGCCGGGCACCGTCGCGTTCTGGCAGCGCCCGCACGCGCTCGCCGCCTCTCTTGACGGGAGCCTCGCGCGCCTGCGCTTCGTACCACTGAGGCGGGCCGACGCCGCGCGCCTGGCGGGCCTGCGGCCCCGGCTGGCCCTGGCGGCGCGCACCGCGCTCACCCTGCAGTTCTTCACCGGCGAACTGACCGACCGGGCCCGCGGCGCGACCGTGCCGGACGCGGCCGTGCGCGACCTGGTCCCCCTCGTGCGGGCCACGTCCCGCGCCCTCGACGAGGCGCTGCGCGGAGCGGACTGTTCCGCCTCGCTGCGCCGAGCCCGCGCGCTGGACGCCGAGCACCGGGCCGCCCACCCCACCCGCCACGGCGCGGTCCTGCGCGCGGGGCTCCACCTCACTCACGAGGCGCTCGACGAGCACGCGGGATAGATGCCGGGCAGATGCTGGGTAGACACTGTCTACTCAGACTTGGTAGACAGTGTCCATGGAACAGGAGAACTCCCTTCGCGAGCGGCTGATCGACGTCGGCGTGGACCTCGTCATGACGGAAGGCACCGGCTCCCTCGGGCTGCGCGAGATCGCCCGCCGGGCCGGGGTCTCGCACGGCGCGCCCCGCCGGTACTTCCCCACCCACCACGCCCTGCTGTCGGCCATCGCCCGGCGCGGCTTCGCGGACCTCGCCGCCCGGTTCACCTCCTCCGCCGCCGGGGCGGCCACCCCGCGCGAGCGGATCGAGGCCCTGGGACGGGCGTACGTCGGCTACGCGCTGGAGCACCGCGGGATGTTCGAGCTGATGTTCCGCCACGACCTGCTCGACAGCGAACGGCAAGGCGGCGCCCCCGCCCCGGACCAACCGCGGCTGCGCGAGTCCACGCTCCCGCTGTTCGAGCTGTTCGCCGGCCTCGTCGCCCGCTGCCGGACGGAGGACGGCCAGGCGCCGCCCGCGGCCGTGACCGCCGCCGCGCTGTGGGCTAACCTGCACGGCGTGGCCCAGTTGTGGGGCTGGGGAAGTCTGCCCCTGGTCCAGGGCCGCCACGAGCCCGCCCAGCTCGACCTGCTCGTCACCGCCGCCCTCGACGCGCACCTCGGCCCGGCCCCCCGGTGAGGCCCCGGCTCGCGCTCCTCGCCTCCGTCGCCGGAGCCATGATCGTCGCCCTGGACGGGACCGTGCTGGTCGTGGCGCAGCCCAGCCTGCGGCGCGACCTCGGGGCCAGCGTGGCGCAGGTCCAGTGGACCAGCACCGCCTACCTGCTCACGGTCGCCGCCTTCCTGGTCATCGCCGGGCGGCTCGGCGACCGGTACGGGCATCCCCGGCTGCTGCTCATCGGCGTACTCGGCTTCGCCGCGGCCTCGGCGGGGATCGCTCTCGCGCCCGGCGTCGGCTGGGTGATCGCCCTGCGGGCCGCGCAGGGCGTCTTCGGCGCGCTGCTGCAACCGGCGACGCTGGCCCTGCTGCGGCTCGCGTATCCGCCCGACCGGCTCGGCAGGCCCGTCGCGATCCGTACCAGCGCGATCGGCGTGGCCGCGGCGGCCGGGCCGCTGCTCGGGGGGCTGCTGGTGGCGCGGCTGGGGTGGCGCGCCGTGTTCGTGGTCAACGTGCCCGTCGCCCTCGTGATCGCCGCGCTGACCCTGGCCCTACGGATACCCGCGCCGCCGCGCACCGAGGCCGGGCGCCCGGAACTCGGCGGTGCGGCCCTGCTCGCCGCCGCCCTCGCGGTGCTCGTGCACGCGCTGGCCGGCGTACCGGCGTACGGCTGGACCGCGCCGCGGACCCTTCTCGGGCTCGGGGGCGCGGCGTTGCTCGCGGCACTGCTCGTACGGCGGGAGCGGCGCGCCGCGCATCCCCTGGTACCGCCCGCCGTGGCGCGGTCGGCGGCGGTGACGGCGTCGATGGCGCTGCTGCTGGCCGTGTCGGCCGGGATGTTCGGGGCGCTGTTCGCGGCCACGTTCCTGCTCCAGGACGTCCGGGGGCTCGATGCGCTCGGCACCGGGCTGCGGGTGCTGCCGCTGACCGCCGTGATGGTCGCGGGGGCGCCCGTGGCGGGGGTGGCGCTGCGCCGGTTCGGCGCGCGGCGGACCGCGCTGGTGGGGACGGGGCTGGTGGCGTGCGGGATCGCGGCCCTGGCCGCCCCGGCGCTGACGGAGGCCGGGTTCGCGGTGCTCGGCGCCGGGTTCGCCGCGGTGATGGTGACCGCCACCGGGACCGTGGTGGGCGATGCCCCGGCCGGGTACGCGGGGGTGGTCAGCGGGCTCAAGCAGACGGCGATGAACGTGGGGCCGACCCTCGGGATCGCGCTGGCGGCGGGCGCGGGGGCCGGCGCCGGGACGGGGGCGGGAGCCGGGGCCGCGGGTGCGGCGGGCCCGGCGCTGTTGACGCTGGCCGCGCTGGCCGCCGTAGGACTGCTGCCGGCGTCCCTACTGCCCGGCGGCGCGCGCGGTGCAGCTGCGGGCGACCTCGTCGGCGAAGACGCGGGCCAGCGGGGTGAGGGCGCTCCAGCGGCGCACGGCCCAGCCGACCGCGAGCGGCGGTAGGCCGGGGATCGGGACCAGCCGCAGCGGACCGTCCGAGCCGGGGACCCGCCAGCCGGGCAGCGCGGGGACGACGGCGTGGCCCAGGCCCAGTTCGGCGAGGAGCAGGGCGGTGTCCCAGTCGGCCACGCTGGTGTCGGAGCTGATCAGGATGCCGAGGTCGGCGAAGGCGGCGTCGAGATGGGCGCGGGAGGCGGAGTTCTCGGGGAGCCGGATGTGCCGGATGCCGCAGAGGTCGGCGGGTTCGATGCGGGCGCGGGCGGCCAGCGGGTCGTCGGCGCCGACGGCGAGCACCCAGGGCAGGTCCAGCACGGGGCGCTGCTCGATGCCGCGCACGGGGCGGCCGATGGTGATCCAGGCGAGGTCGAGGTCGTCGGCGGCGAGCGCGTCGAAGCAGCTGCGGCTGGAGTTCTCGGTCTGGAACTCCAGGCTGACCCGGGGGTGGCGGCGGCGGAAGGTGACGACGGCCTCGGACATGAAGTGCCGCACGGTCGTGGCCCCGGTGGTGACGCGGACCGAGCCGCCGTCGCCGCGGACGAGGTCGCCCAGGCGGCGCACGGCCCCGTCGAGGCCGGCGATCCCGTCGGCGGCGGCCGCCTGGAGGATGCGGCCGGCCTCGGTGGGGACGACGCCGCGGGCGTGGCGTTCCAGCAGTCCGGCGCCGGTCTCCTTCTCCAGGCGGCGGATGTGCTGGCTGACGGCCGACTGGGTGCGGCCGAGGTCGCGGGCCACGGCGCTGAGGCTGCCGGCGCGGCAGACGGCGACGAAGACGCGGAGGTCGTCGAGGGTCATGCGGTCACGCTATCCGCCCTCACCTCCAAGCTCTGCCTTGGGTCTTGATAGGAAATCAGTGGATTGACTTGGGTGTGCGGCTCATCGAAGATCGACTCAGGGCCCAGGGCGGCAACCCGGCCCCGCCTTCGCCGCGGTCCGGACGTCAGGCGGAGGCGGTGCCGGGTGCCGACCCGCCCCGAGGTCAGCCGTTCGCGCTCACGGGGTGAAGGTCCAGCGCTGGGCCGCACTGCCGTCGCAGGCGGTCCTGGTGACCTTGGTGCCGTTGGCGGTGCCCGCGCCGACCGGGGCGAGGCACTGGCCGGCCGTACGGAGACTGCCGTCCGGGCCGGGCTGCCAGGTCTGGCCGGTGGCGCCGCCGCAGGTCTGGACGGTGACCTTCGAGGCGTTCGCGGCGTCGAGGCAGACTCCCCCGAGCCCGGTGACACGGCCGTCGGCCTGGAGGCTCCAGCGCTGGTTGGGGCCGCCGTGGCAGGAGTAGAGCGTCGGTTCGGTGCCGGGTGTGGTCGCGCTGTACGGGAGGTCCAGGCAGCGCCCGGAGGCGGCCTGGACAAGGGTGGCGCCGGCGGGCAACGGGGCTGCGCGCCCCGTGAGGGTGAGCTCGGCGGCGCTGGTCCAGGGGCCGCGGCCGCCGGCCTCGGTCAGGGCCTTGAACCGCAGGTAGCGACCGGTCTTGGCGGACAGGGAGATGCGCTTGGCGGCCGCGGTGTCGGCGAGGGTGCCGCTCGCCACGGGGGACCCCCAGTCGGTGGTGGTGTCGGAGACGTAGACCTCGTAGCCGCCGACGCGGCCGTTGACGCCGCCGTCCTGGCGGGGCAGGTAGCCGAGGCCGTCGACCGTGTAGCGGGCGCCGAGGTCGATCCGGATCTCGTGCGGGAGCGGGGCGGGGGTGCCCCCGGACCAGGCGGTGTGCCAGATGGTGGCGGTGTTGCCGTCGAAGGCGTTGCCGGCGGCGCCGTTCTCGCCGGCGCTCTCCTGGCTGTCGGCGGAGACGAGGGTCCAGGCCGACTGCGGGATGGCGGCGGAGCCGGCGGGGACCGGCTCGGCCGCGGGGACGGCGGTCCCGGTGGCGGAGACGGTGAAGGCGCCCGACTTCGTACCGGTCTTGACCCACAGGACGCCCGCTCGGTCGGCCGGGTCGAAGAACCAGCCGGACGCGGCCGCGTCGTAGGCGCTCTTGGAGGTGAGCCGGGTGAGCGCGGCGCCGTCCGCGGTGACCGAGCCGGGCGCGGAGGCCACGTGGAGGGAGAACTCGTAGCCCCGGGAGGCCGGTTTGCCGGCGTAGCTGCCGGTCGGGGCGCCGACGGAGACGGTGACCGTGCCGGAACCGGTGGCGGGGGCGCTGACGTTCACCTGCTGGCGGGCGAACGCGCCGGACTGGTGGGCGCGGGTGAGGCCGTCGTCCTCGTAGAGGCTGAAGGAGGTGGCGCCGCGCGGGTGGATGTCGTAGGTGAGGGTGGAGACGGGCTTCTCGCCGGAGTGGTTCATCTGGGGCCACATCGGCACGATGGCGCCGCCCTTGACGAACAGGGGCAGGGTGTCGAGGGGGGCCTGGTAGTTGTTCAGCCAGCCCGGACCGGCGTACGTCCGGCCCGTCCAGTAGTCCGTCCAGGTGCCGGCGGGGAGGTAGATGCCGTCGCGGACGGCGGTGTCGGAGACCACGGGCGCGACGAGGAAGGAGTCGCCGGCCATGAACTGGCCGCTGGTGAGGTTGCCGCGGGCCACCGGGTCGTCGGGGTATTCGAGGACCATCGCCCGGGTGCTGGGGACGCCGCTCTCGTGGGCGACGCGGCTCATCGTGTAGAGGTACGGCATCAGGCGCATCTTGAGCTGGAGGTACTTGCGGTTGACGGACAGGTACGGCTCGGCGAAGCGCCAGGGCTGTTTGTCCTGGTAGCCGGCCTGCGGGTTGGTGGCGCCCCAGCCGGACATGGTCATGAAGGCGGGGGTGAAGGCCTTCCACTGCAGGTCGCGGGTGTACGTCTTGGGGCTGCCGCCGAAGATGCCGTCGATGTCGCCGGCGGCGTAGTTGAGGGCGGAGAGGCCGGCGCCGGTGATGGCGGGTACGTGCCAGCGCATGTCGTCCCAGGTGCCGTGGGTGTCGCCGGTCCAGACTACGGCGTTGCGCTGGGTGCCGGCCCAGCCGTCGACGGTCCAGACGTAGCGGCGGGCGTCGGAGTTCTTCTCGATGCCGTCCACGGCCTGCTGGACCCCGTTGAAGGCGTACTTGTACCCGCTGCCGATCCAGGCGACGTCGGTCTTCACGCCCCGGGTGCCGGCCACGGCGACCTCGTCGGCGATGGAGCCGAGGCCGGTGGAGGTCCACAGTCCGGTCTGGAAGCCCTTGGCCTTCAGGGCGTCGACGGTGGATTTGAGCGGCGCGGTGTAGCCGCAGCCGTAGCCGTCGTTGGGGAGGAACCAGCCCGAGGGCATGTCGGCGGCGCGGGCGTCGACGGCGTAGCCGGCCACGTCGGGGGTGCTCTGGTGGCGCGGGCGGTCGTGGTCGCCCTGGTAGTCGGGGTTGGAGGCGTTGAAGCAGTCGGCGTTGCCGAGTTCGAAGCCCCACATCGGGGCCAGGAAGGGTTTTCCGCTGACGTCGGTGTAGGCGTCGAGGACGGATTTGAGGGAGTCGCCGGTGAAGTACCAGCCGTCGAAGCGGCTTTCGTCGTGGGTGAGGGTGGTGGGGGCGTTGAATCCGTACGAGCCGGGTGCCCAGGTGTTGCGCATGACGCCGTAGCCGTTGGTGGACATGTAGAAGGGGGCCGGGCTGGCGTTGTCGTTCTCGCGCCACTTGTTGTCGACGGCGACGGGGACGGTCTTGCCGCGCAGGGCCCACTCCCCCAGGCGCAGGCCGGTGCCGTAGAACTGCTCGTCGGCGCCGCGCTCCAGGTACTGGGTGGTCTGGGTGCCGGTCCAGCTGGTGGGCCGGCTCTCCTGCCAGACCGGGGTGGTGTTGTCGGCCCGGTAGACGGAGAAGCGGAGCGGTGATTTGTTGACGCGTATGTTCAGGGCACCGGTGGTGATGCGGTAGTACGTCCCAGCGTCGGTGAAGGCCGTGTCCACGGAGCCGAAGTCGGTGGTGGGGGCGAGGTCGCGGCCGGCCGGGTCGTTGGTGAAGGTGCCGTCGGGCGAGAGCCAGAGCCGGAAGATGTCGGAGCGGGCGACGACCACGCGGGCCTTGGCACCGCTGGACGCGGTGACGGTGAAGGTGTTCCCGGACTGGGTGAATCCGGTGACGTCACCGGCGGTGGCCGCCGCCGCCCGGGGTGCGGCGGCGGCCCCTGAGGCGGCCGGGCCGGCGGCGGCGAGCCCGGCCACGGTGAGGGCGGCGGCGAGCAGCGCGGCCACGGGGGTGCGCCGCCGTCGGCGTGGGGGGTGGTGGTCGGCCGGGTTGCCGGTGCCGGTGCTGACGCGGGTGAGTCTCATGGGGCAGCTCCTCGTGCGGTCCGGGTTGCGGACACACCGATGTGGCATGCGCCTGGCAACATAGCGGGCCGCCGAGATCCTTTGAAGAAAGCTGCTCGAAGTAGTCCGGAATCACGCAGCTTTGAGCATGCGTCAGAGAGCGGGCCGCTCAACGACGCCCGCTCAACGACCCCCGGGGGTGCGGGCCGCCGCGGCGGCGGACCGCTCGCGCCAGCGGACGTACTGCTCCTGCGCGTCGCCCGTGTACGACCACGGCACGCGCGTGGCACGGCCGTCGAGCAGAGCGAAGGCGTGGGCCGCCTCGTCGAGCATGTTCGCGTGGACGAGGCCGTGGGCGAGGTAGTTGAGGTCTGCCACGTCCTGGGCCGCCGGGACGGTGCGGGCCGCGAGCCACCGTTCCATCGTCGTGCGCAGGTCCCAGCGGGCGGCGTCCCCGCTCCAGTGGTGGAGGAGGTCGAGGCTGTTCCTGCCCTCCGTCTCCACCCGGTGGCGGTACTGCTCGGCCCGGGCCGCCTGCGGGAGGACCGCGAGGGCGGAGCCGGGCGGGGCGGCGGCCGCGGAGTCCCGCGCGAAGTTGTACGCCTGGCCGTGCGAGCCGTGCCAGCGGGCGCTCATGTAGCGCAGCCCCTGGTGGTGGCCCTCCCGGTGGTACGGGTCGCGGGCGCGGAGCTCCTGCCACCAGCGGCCCATGGAGGCGTGCCCGCCCTCGTACAGCCGGGCCAGGGTGATCAGCGACAGCCAGGGGTGGGGGTCCTCCGGCGCGCCCTCGGCGGCGCGCAGGCAGGTCCGGGCCGTGCGGTCCAGGCTGTCCCGGGCCGGCATCGTGCCGTCGCGGGCGACGGCGAACATCCGCATCACCTCGGTGTCGGCGCGCAGGACGACGGCGTCGAGGCTGTGGGGCTCGGAGGCCTGCCAGGCCTCCACGACCCGTTTGTCGGCGGCGGCGTTGGCGAGCAGCCGGATCCGGTGGGTGCGCCGGTCCCAGTCGCGGGCGGGGCCGGCGGCCAGGAGATCGCGGGGGCCCTGCCAACGGCCGGCGGCGATGTCCTGGCACGCCTCGGAGAGGGCGCGGTCGGTGAATGCCGGGTCGTACTGTGGTGCCGCCGCGGAGCGGCGTCGCTTCCAGGCCATGGGACGGGACCTTCCTCTGGTCAGAAGTCGGTGAGCAGTTCGTCCGGTCGGCCGGAGGCGGCGCGGGCGG
Organism: Streptomyces sp. NBC_01551; assembly: GCF_026339935.1. Classification (NCBI taxonomy): domain Bacteria; kingdom Bacillati; phylum Actinomycetota; class Actinomycetes; order Kitasatosporales; family Streptomycetaceae; genus Streptomyces; species Streptomyces sp. NBC_01551. The sequence continues at coordinate 6,565,613 of NZ_JAPEPX010000001.1, read as the reverse complement.
GCCCGTGGCCCGGGACGCCGTAGGAATCGTCGACGTCCTGGGCCCGCTGGGGGTCGAGGGGGCTCGGCCGGAAGTAGGACCGGCCGCGGAACCAGGACCTCAGCATGGGCACGATGCCCAGGGCGAGGGTACCCAGGCCGATGGTCAGCGCGGCGGCGCTCAGTTCGGTCACCGACCGGGCCAGGATCCACAGCATGAACAGTCCTCCGCACAGCGGCCACACTCCGATGAGGAGCAGGTTGCCCGCGGAGGTGAACAGCGTCTTGCGGTGGACCACGACGGCGGAGAACGCGGTGAGGCTGTAGTAGAACGCGATCTGGAGGCCGATGCCGCTGAGGGCGTCGGCGAGGAGGCGCGCGCCGGAGCCGAGGTTGACGGCGGCGGTGAGGACCAGGGCGACGGCCGCGACGACGGCGGTGGCGGTCCAGGGCGCCTGACGGCGAGGGTGGAGCCGGCCGAACGCCGGGGGCAGGGTACGGTCGCGGCCCATGGCGAAGAGGGTCCGGGTGGCCTGGATGAGCGAGGTCTCCAGGGTGGCGACGGTGGAGAGCAGCACGGCGAGCACCAGCAGGCGGCCGCCCCAGCCGGGCCAGATCGCGTCGCCGAGGACGGTGAGGAAGTCACCGGGGCTGCGGCGTACGGCCTCGGTGCCGATGAGGATGTTGACGGCGATGGTGAACACGGTGAACAGGGCGAAGACCGTCAGTACGCCGATCACGCCGCCGAAGCCGGAGCCGCGGCGGCCGCCCCGGGTCTCCTCGCCGAGGTTGCTCGTCACGTCCCAGCCCCAGTAGGCGAAGACGGCGATCAGGGCGCCGGTGACGAAGCCGCCCTCACCGCCGGACTGGCCGAAGTGGCCGAAGCCGAACCAGGAGAGGGAGAAGTCGGCCGCGTTGCCGTCCTTGGACATGGCGGCGACGGCGAAGACGACGAGCAGCACCAGCTGGGTGCCGGTGATGAGGGTCTGGGCGTGAGCGCTGATCCGGGCCCCGAACATGACCACGCAGGCCACGAGCAGGAACCAGACCGCTCCCACGGCCGTGGCCAGGGCGGTGGAGCCGCCCGCGTCGAGGCCGAGGAGGGCGAGGGTCGCGCTGCCCGCGGGCAGGGCGCTGGACGCCATGAAGACGGTGGTGGAGACGACGACCGCCCAGCCGCCGAGGAAGCCGAGGAAGGGGTGCAGCGACCTGCCCACCCAGGCGTAGGCGGCGCCGGCGTTGGGGTCGAGGCGGCCGAGGTGGCGGAAGGCGAGGGCGATGCCCACCATGGGGATCGCGCAGTACAGGAGCACGGCGGGGCCGGCGACGCCGACGGCGGCTATGAGCACCGGGAGGGTGACGGCGATGGTGTAGGCGGGGCCACATCCCGCGATGGCCATCACGACGGAGTCGAACGTACCGAGGGCGTCGGCCCGTAGGCCTCCCCCGGCACCAAGGTGCTTGCTCAACGGTGACGCCTTTCCTGGGGACGCCGGCGCTCCCACGTCGCGGCCGGCCGCCCGCGGAAAGGGCGACGGTGCGGCGGACGGTTGTGATCCCGGCCGGCGCGCGGCACGGACGCTGCGCTGCTCGGCCGTGGCGCGGCTGGGTGGAGGTGGGGGATGGACCGGCAACTGGGCGGCATCGCGGTGGCGTTCCGGGCCCTTGCAGAGCCGACCCGGCGGCGGATCACGCGTCCGGGTGGAGAGGCAGGTGCCAGATCCTGCCGAAGCCGCGCGGGAAGCGCAAGAGCCCTGGTGAAGAACCTGGCCGTCAGAGCGGACATTGATATTCGATTCAATGCAACTTTCATCAATGTGCCGAGGATTCCCGGGCACACCACCGCGGCCGGTGTCGCCCCGCCCACGGGCCGCCGTGGGTCGGCGAGGCCGCTGACCTGCCGGATGTCACAACAGCGCTACTCCGGCGCTCTCTTGCCTGTCCGGTCGTGGAAGACGAGTACGTGATGGGAGGGACGGCCCGAGTGGATCCTGTCGTGACTGGAGCGGTGGTCACCGTTCTGATCAGTTCGCTGAGCGGAGCCGTGAAGATCGCTCAGCGGTGGATGAGCAAGGAAGTCGAACTCGCGCGCATCGCGGACGAGGGGCGCACCGAGAGGCTGCGCTGGAGCGCCGGACGTGCGGTCCTGCGGGAGACGGCGGAAGGCCGGCACGTGTGGTCCGCTCCGGAAGCGCACCCGGGCGGGGGTGGGTGCGATGGAGGATGCGTCCGGCACTGAACTCAGCCTGGCGGAGCCACCCGGAGCCGCCCCCCTCGCCCTCCCCGGCAGGCAATTGGCCGAGGCCCTGCACCACGCCCAGTACCCGGCGCTCGTCCGGTTCCTGCTCCTCAACGGCGCGTCATGGCCCGAGGCACAGGACGCCGCACAGGACGCCTTCACCCAGATGTGCGCGCCGGGCCTGTGCATCGCCTACCCGCGCGCCTGGCTGCGCACCGTGGCGTGGCGCTCCTGGGTCCGCCAGCAGGTCCGCCCCGAAGAGGCGTGTGCGGATCTGCCCGAACCCCGTACGACCCTCCGCTGGCAGACGCCCGCGCAGGCCGCGGAGATCGGCGAACAGCAACGGCAGGTGATCGCCCTGCTGCTGAGGCTGCCGGCCAAGCAGCGGGCCGCCCTGGCATGGAACCTCGATGGGTTCACGACGGAGGAGAGCGCCCGCGCCATGGGCACCACACAAGCTGCCGTACGCCAGAACCTGGCCCGGGCCAGGGCCGCTCTGAAAGCGGGGCTGAGCCTGGAAGCCGAAGGCACGGTGGACGGCCGGAAGGGAGCGAGTACGTGAACGGCCACTTCCCGCCCGGCGCACACGAGAACGGGGCAGCCCTCCTGAACGTCCTGCTGGCGTCTGCGCACCAGCAGCTCGGCATCGCCGTGCACGACCGGGTCATGGCCGGCGGCGGCCCGCCGGAGTTGTGCGACTCCGACCTGGCGCTCGACAGGATGCTCGCCGCCGCACATCGAGCGGTCGGCGTCGCGGTCGGCGGGCGCCTGGACGAGCCGGCCCGGACCGAGGGGGAGAACCGGCAGTACGCCGGCGGGACGGAGTCCGCGGCGGATCATCCGCTGGCGGGCCGACTGGCGTCCGTGCGGCTGAAGTACCGGGGAGAGGCCTTGCGGATCGCCCGGAGCTACTGGCCGCGGGACCTGGTGCAGTGCATGCGCACCGCCCTTCAGGTGTTGGCGGAACTCGGCGCCCTTCTGGAGGACAGGACGACCGACGCGCTCGGGCACGGCGCCGCCACGCGGCTGACCCGGCTGCTGGCAGAGGTCGTCCTGCTGCCCGAGCCCCGTCAGCGGCCGGCGGTGCCCCTCGGATCGGACTACCTCGCCGCGGTCGAGGTGGTGCTGGAATGCCATGCCGAGCAGTTGCTGCACGTCGCCCACAACGCCCGGCACCTGCTCGACGACGAGCTGCTACCCCTGCTCACCCCGTCCGACGACGCGGTGGCGGCCGACCGGTCCCTCGGCGCGGACATCGTCGCCCAGGATCTGGCCGATGACCTGGAGCAGGCGTACGGCAGGGCCCAGGCCCTGGCGCGGGCCGTGGCGAGGGTCGAGAGGATCAGCAGCGACTTCGTCGGCGAGGACCTGCGCCACGCCAACCTCAACGGCGTCCCTCTCGAAGGGGTCCGCTGGGATGCCGCGACGGTCTGGCCCGCGGAATGGGAGGAGCGCATTCGGCGTGCCTCGACGCCCACGCACGACGGACCGGGTGTGCTCGTCGTCGCGTCCGACCCCCACACGACCGCGGTGCCGGCCGATGCGTGACGCGAGGGCTCCCGGAAGTTCCCCGGACCTGTTGCGGGAAAGGGTGGCGGGCTGAGAGCCTGCCGGGACGTACCGGCCGGAGCATCTGGGGGGACCATGGACCGACAGCGGGTGGCAGCCGCCGCCATCGCCACCGTCGCGCTCGCCGCCGTCGTGGGGCTGGGCTCCGCCTCCGGGCCGCGGGCAGCCGCCGGTGGGGACAAGAAGGTCGAGGTCATCAAGGTCGTGACCCCGGCGGGCGACTGACGGGCCGCCATGGACGTCACGCCTGACGACCGGGCCCGCTCGTTCAGTTCAGCGGCCGCCCGCTACGGCGAGCACCGGCCCGCATACCCGCCGGCGCTGTTCGATGCGCTGGCGGAGCTCGCGGGGCTGGAGGTGCGCGGCGCCCGGGTCGCGGACGTCGGGGCGGGCACCGGGATCGCGACCGCGCCGCTGGCCGCCCGCGGGGCCCGGGTGGTCGCCGTGGAGCCGGGTGAGGGGATGGCCGCCGAGTTCCGGCGCCGCAACCCGCGCGTCCCCCTCGTACGCGGGGACGGCAACCGGCTGCCGCTCGCGACGGGTTCGCTCGACCTGCTCACGTACGCCCAGTCGTGGCACTGGACGGACCCCGGCCGCTCGGTGCCCGAGGCCCTGCGGGTGCTGCGGCCCGGTGGCGCGCTGGCCGTCTGGTCGAACGACCCGGACCTGCGCGTCGGGTGGATCGCCGACCAGCACGCGCGGATCGAGGAGCGTTTCGGTCCCGGCTGGTACATCAACGAGCGGCCGCGCTCGCGGGGCGGCCTGGAGTTCGGGAACCGGCTGCTGCCGTGGTCGCGCCGGGTCACCGTGGAGCGTCACCTGGCCAAGCTGTCCACGCACTCCCTGTTCCTGATCGGCGAACCCGGCACGGACGCCTTCCTCGCCGCCGAGCGGCGCCGGCTGGCCGGCCTGTTCCCCGACGGGTGGATCGAGGAGCGGTACGTGGTCGACCTGGCGGTGGCGCGCCGGGCGTGAGCCGGGCTAGCGCGGCGGGGTGACCGCGAGGAGCGGTGGGGCCGGGGAGGTGTGGCGGTGGCCGCAGGGGTCGAAGACCAGGAGGACGGGCCGGCCCGGTCGCTGGCGCCAGGAGATACGTTCCGGCAGGTGGGCGCAGACCGGGCAGCGGGGCAGCGGGCCCGGCTCCGGCGGATGCTCCGGGGCGTGCTCGGGCGCGTACTCCGGGGCGGCCGTCAGCCTCGGCGTGGGGTGCGGATCGCGCATCGGTGCTCCCTGGTCCGGCGGTGGTGCTGCTGAGACTGTGCCATGGACGGCCCCCGCCGCGCACGGGCGAATCGTCCAGTGTTCCGGCTGGTCAGAGGTAGGGTCACCAGGGGGATTCCGGTCCTCTGCGGGCACTTGGTGATCAACCGCTCCCGCGGCCGGCGGCCACCAGGCCCGATTCGTACGCGGCGATGACCGCCTGGGCGCGGTCGCGGACGCCCAGTTTGGCGAAGATGCCGGTGATGTGGTTCTTGACCGTGGAGACGCTGATGTCCAGGTTCCCGGCGATCTCGGCGTTGTCGAACCCGGTCGCCAGCAGCTGCCAGATCTCCAGCTCGCGCGGCGTGAGGCCGGCCGGAGCCTCGGCCGGCGGGCGCGGCCGGGCGGCGGAGGCCCGTACGTAGGTGGAGATCAGCCGGGTGAGCAGCCGGGGTGCGACGGCCGCCTCGCCGGTGTGGACGGTGTGGACCGCGGCGATGAGTTCCTCCGGGGAGATGTCCTTGGGGAGGAAGCCGTACGCGCCGGCGCGCAGAGCGGCGACCACGTACTCGTCCATGTCGAAGGTGCTGAGGGCGAGCACCCGGGACGCGGGCAGCGTCCGCGCCAGTTCCTCGGTGGCCTTGACCCCGTCGAGGACCGGCATCCGGATGTCCATGACGACCACGTCGGGCCGCAGCTCGTGGGCCAGGGCGACGGCCCGGGCGCCGTCCTCGGCCTCGCCCACCACCTCGAACGCCGGGTCGGGCGCCAGGATCAGGGCCAGGCCCCGCCGTACCAGCGGCTGGTCGTCGGCTATGAGTACACGGATCATCCGCGGCGGTCCTCTCGCTCTCCCCCCGGGTCCCCGCCCGCCGGGAGCCGGGCCGACACCCTGAACCCGCCGCCGTCGCACGCGCCGGCCTCCAGAGTGCCGCCTTGCAGGGCGACGCGTTCCCGCATTCCGATCAGACCGTACCCGCTGCCGGCGGCCGGCCGCGAAGGCGCCGGGCGGGCGCCCGCTCCGTCGTCCCGTACCTCCACGTCGACGCCGTCCGGACGGTACGTCAGCCACACCCGGGCCCGCGCGCCGCCGGCGTGCTTGCGGGCGTTGGTCAGCGCCTCCTGGACGATCCGGAACACCGTCAGACCGACGGTCGGCGGCAGCGGGCGGGCCGTGCCCCGGACGGTGAACTCGGTGGGCGTGCCGGCCAGCCGGGACTCGGTGATGATCCGGCCGAGGTCCCCGGTGCCGGGCTGCGGCGCCGGCGGGACCTGCTCCGGCTCCTCCCCGGCCCGCAGGACGTCCAGGAGTTGGCGCATCTCGCGCAGCGCCATCCGCCCGGAGTCCTCCAGGGTGACCAGGGCCTCGCGGGCCGCTCCCGGGTCGTGCGCCAGGTTGGCCCGGGCGCCGCCGGCCATCAACTGCATGGTGGTGATGTGGTGGGCCACGATGTCGTGCAGCTCGCGGGCGATCCGGCGGCGTTCCTCCGCCACCGCCCGGTCGGCCAGCAGGGTCCGCTTCGCCTCGGCCTCCTGCTGCCAGCGCTGGACCACCAGTCCGGTGCCGACGACGAGGACGACCGCGACCGTGTTGCCGAGCAGGCCGGTGAGAACGGCCGGTTCGCCGTAGCCTCGGCCGATCACCGTCACCGTCACGGTCGCGAGGGCGGCGGCCGCCGTGACCGACCGGCCGCGCAGGCGGGTCACGGTGTACAGCGCGACCATGTACCCGGCGGAGAAGTGCGGGCCCTGGGGCGTGGTCAGGTTCAGCGCCGCGCCGAGGGCGAGGACGGCGCAGAGCACGGTCACCGGCCAGACCCTGCGGGCCAGCAGGCAGGGCGCGACCAGGACCACGAGGACGAGGGCCGTCACGGTGAGGGGCCGACCGTCGTCCGCGGCGCCGAGCGAATAGCCGATCAGGTCGGTCACGGCGGCCCCGATGGCCACGAGTGCGTCGTTGCGGGTCCAGTCGAAGGCCGGCCGGCGCTCCTTCACCCCGGCCCGGCTCCCGCTGTGTATCGGCATGTCCGCCGGTCCCCCTCCGTCACCGGCCCGCCGGATCCGTACCCGGGGCGCCGCGGTGCGCGTACGAGAACCATTCTCGCAGCGGCGACGGAGCGGGCGCGGGGCCCGCAGGTGGAGCCCTGACCAGGACCGCGGTCCTGGTCAGGGGGGTGCGCCGGACCCCGGTCCCGGGTGCGGGTTCCTCCTCCGCCACGACGTTTCGGGGCGCGGCCGCTGATGAGCTGGACAACGTCCGGGAACCCCCGGTCGATCGAGTTACGGAGGACCCCGTGATCCGCGCCCTGACCGGCTTCGCCACCCGAAGTCCCTGGAAGGTCATCGCCCTGTGGGCGGTACTGGGCATCGCCATGACCATCCTCGGCCAGGCCTTCGTCTTCCGCGCCACCCAGCCCAGTGCGGGCGAGTTCCTGCCCGCCACCTACGATTCGGCTGCCGCGCTGAAGGTCGCCGAGGAGCATTTCGGCGTCAAGCCCGACGCCAACCCGCTCACCGTGCTGGTGGCCCGGGCGGACGGGGCGAAGCTGTCCGACGCCGACGAGCGGCGGATCGACGCCGAGGCCGCGAAGCTCGCCCGGCGCGAGGTGGCGATGCCGAAGACGCAGGAGACGCCGCCCTTCACCGAGGACCATTCGCAGGTCCCCCGGGTCAGCCCGGCGATGACGGCGCCGGACCGGACCTTCCGGCTGCTGTCGGTCGAACTGACCGGCAATCCCATGGATCCCGGGATGCAGGACCTGTACCGGGCCTTCCGGGACCACGCCCGGGCCGAGTTCGCCGAGGCCGGGCTGCGGACCGGGTTCACGGCCGGGCTCGCGGACAGCGTGGACACCGCCGATGCCGAGAAGACCCGTTCGAAGATCGTCGGCATCGCCATGCTCGCGGTGATCGTGCTGCTGCACGTCCTGGTCTTCCGCAGCCTCCTCGCGGCGCTGCTGCCGCTGCTCGTGGTGTCGGTGATCGGCGGCGCGGCCGCCGGAGTGGTCGTCGGCGCCTCCCTGCTCACCGGCGTGCGACTCGACGCCTCCACCCCGCAGTTGATCAGCGTGGTGCTGATCGGGATCGGCATCGACTACTTCCTCTTCCTGCTGTTCCGCTTCCGTGAGCAGCTGCGCGCCCGGCCCGATCAGACCGGGCGCGCCGCGGCGGCCGAGGTCGCCGGCCGGGTGGGTACGGCGGTCACCTCCGCGGCACTGACGATCGTCGCCGCGTTCTCCACCCTCGGGGTCGCGAGCTTCGGCCAGTTCCGGGTGCTCGGCCCGGCGATCGCCGTGTCCGTACTGGTGATGCTGCTGGGCAGTCTCACGCTGATGCCGGCGCTGCTGGCCGTCACCGGGCGGAAGATGTTCTGGCCCTCCCGCGCCCTGCGCCGCGAGCCCCCGGAGGGGCTGGCCGGGCGGATGGGCCGCCGGGTGGCGAAGCGTCCGGTGACGATGGTGCTCGCCTCGCTGGCGCTGCTCGGCGCGCTGGCGGCGGGCCTGTCCGGGATGCACACGGACTACGGCCAGGGCGGCTCGGGCGACACGGGTACGGCGGCGGCGCGCACGGCGGCCGAGATCTCACGCGCCCTGCCGGCCGGGGTGTCCGACCCCACCACGGTGTTCGTCACCGCCTCCGACGGCGGCAGCCTCGACTCCAAGGGGCTGGGCGGTCTGTCCGAGGCGCTGGCGGCGGTCGGCGGTGTCGGCCAGGTCGCCCCGGCCGTGCCCAGCGAGGACGGCCGGGCGGCGCGGATCGACCTGTTCCTGACCGCCGATCCGCAGGGGCAGCAGGCCCGCGACCTGGTGTCCGGACCGGTCCGGGACGCGGTGTCCGCGCACCGGCCCGAGGGGACCGAGGCGCACGTGGGAGGCACGGCCGCGCTCTTCGCCGACATCTCCTCCGCCGTCTCCGGCGACCTGCTGGTGGTCTTCCCGGTGGCCGCGGGGCTGATCTCGCTGATCCTGCTCCTGCTGCTGCGCAGCCTGCTCGCGCCGCTGGTCCTGATGGTCTCCGTCGGTCTGGGCTTCGCGGCGACCCTCGGCGCGTCGGCGCTGGTCTCGCAGAACCTGCTGGACCGGCCGGGGGTGAACTTCATGCTGCCGCTGGTGCTGTTCCTGTTCGTGGTCGCGCTGGGCACCGACTACAACATCCTGATCAGCGACCGGATACGGGAGGAGATGGAGAAGCCCGGTCCGGCCCGGGCGGCCGTGGCCCGGGCGGTACGGCACACCGCTCCGGCGATCGCGACGGCGGGCCTGGTGCTGGCCGCCTCGTTCGGGAGCCTGGCCGTCAACCCGGCCCCGGGCACCCAGGAGATCGGCTTCGCCACGGCGCTGGGGATCACGCTGTCCGCGTTCGTCCTGTCGATCGTGCTGGTGCCGGCGCTGGCGGCGCTGCTGGGCCGGTCGATCTGGTGGCCGGTGCGGCCCCGCCGTGCGGACCGCACGGCTCACCGCGCCGAGGAGGAGCGGCCCGTGCCGGTGGGCTGAGCGGCCGCCGGGCGCCGGGAACGCGAAGGCGCCGGCGCGCGCAGGACCGTACAGGCCCTGCCGCGCGCCGGCGCCGGTGCGTTCGCCCGCACCCGCTCACGCCATCTCGGCGACCTCGGGATGCTCGGCGAGCCAGGCGCGGACCGCCTGCTGCTCCTTGCCCTTGCCGGTCTCCTGGATCTTCGCCTCCAGGCCGGTCAGCTGGGCCTCGGTCAGCTTGAACGAGCGCAGCCACCGGGCCACTTCGGGCTCGTCGTCGGCGAAGCCCTTGCGGGCGAGGGTGTGGATGCCGTCGCCCTTGCCCCAGACGCCCTGGGGGTCTTCGAGCTTGCGCAGGTCGTACGAGGCGTACGCCCAGTGCGGGGACCACAGCACGACCGCGACCGGCTCCTGCTTGTCGTAGGCCCGCTTGAGTTCGGCGAGCATGCCGGGGGTCGAACCGTCGACGACCTTGTACTCGCCGTCGAGCCCGTAGGCGGGCAGCACCTTGTCCTTCAGGAGGCCCATCGCGCCGGCGCTGGGCTCGATGCCGATGATCCGCCCCTTGAACTGCGCGCCCTTGCCCTTGAGGTCGGCGAGGGACTTCACGTCCTTCATGTACGAGGGGACGGACAGCTCCAGGGAGGTGGGGCCGTACCAGGAGCCGAGGTCGTCCAGCTTGTTCCCGTACTTCTCCCAGTACTGGGCCTGGGTGACCGGCAGCCAGGCGTCGGTCTGGAAGTCGACCTGGCCGCCCGCGAGGCCGGTGAAGAGCGCGCCGAGCTCCAGCTGGCGGGCCTCGACCTCGAAGCCGCGGCGCTCCAGGAGCTCCTTCCACAGGAAGGTGGAGGCGATGCCCTCGTCCCAGGGGATGTAGCCGAGGCTGATCTCGCGGCCCTTGCCGACGTTGTCGAGCCCGCCGGCCTTGGTCTCGGCGGGGCCGGGGCCGAAGGTGTTCAGGCCGCCCGCGACGAGGGCGAGGACGAGGGCTCCGGCGATGGCGTAGGCCGGCTGGGGGCGGTGGTTCCACAGCTTGGCGGCGCCGCTCGCGCCGGCCCGCGCCTTGGCGAGGGCGCGGCGGCCGAGCGGGGAGACCTGGCGGCCGAGCGCGCCGGTCATCCGGTCCAGGTACATGGCGAGGATGACGATGGAGATGCCCGCCTCGAAGCCGAGGCCGATGTCCACGTTGCCGATGGCCTTGTAGACGGCGCCGCCGAGACCGCCGCCGCCGACCATGCCGGCGATGACGACCATGGACAGGCCGAGCATGATGACCTGGTTGACGCCCGCCATGATCGTGGGCAGGGCCAGCGGGAGCTGGACGCGGACCAGGGTGTCGCGCGGGGTCGTACCGAAGGCGTCGGCGGCCTCGACGAGTTCCGCGTCGACCTGGCGGATGCCGAGCTCGGTCATCCGTACGCCCGGCGGCAGCGAGAAGATGATGGTCGCGATGATGCCGGGCACCACGCCCACCCCGAAGAAGATGATGCCGGGGATCAGGTAGACCATGGCCGGCATGGTCTGCATGAAGTCCAGGACGGGCCGCAGTACGGCGCTGACCCGGTCGGAGCGGGACGCCCAGATGCCCAGCGGGACCGCGAACACCAGGGTGATCAGGGTCGCGACGAGCACCAGGGACAGCGTGGACATGGCCTCGCCCCACAGGCCGACGGAGTCCACGAGGGCGAACCCGGCGAAGGCGAGGAGGGCGGCCAGGAGTCCGCGCAGCCACCAGGCGGCGACGGCGAGGATGCCGGCGAGCAGCAGCGGGGCGGGGGCGGACAGCACGGCGTCGATGCCGTCGTAGAGGCCGGTCACGACCGCGCTGACGGCGTCGAACAGCCAGGACAGGTGGCGCTGGAGGAAGTCGACTCCGCTGTCGACCCAGGAGCCGAGGTTCAGGCGGGGCATCAGGCGGCCACCTCCGCGCAGTACATCGGGGGCCGTTGTTCGTCACCGATGAAGGCGATGAGGCGGTCCTGCGGCACGGAGCCGATGACGGAGCCGTCGGCTCCGGTGACGGCCACGGCGTGCGGGACGCGGGCGCTGACCGCGCACAGGTCGGCGAGCGGGGTGTCGGCGCTCACGGTGGGGCAGTCGCAGGCGTCCGCGGCCGGTTCCGGCTCCTCCATGACGGCGTCGGCCGTCAGGACCCGGGAGCGGTCGACGTCCTGGATGAAGGAGGCGACGTAGTCGTCGGCGGGGCGGATGAGGATGTCCTCGGCGGTGCCCTGCTGGACGATGCGGCCGTCGCGCATGACGGCGATGCCGTCGCCGAGGCGCATGGCCTCGTTGAGGTCGTGGGTGATGAAGACGATGGTCTTCTTCAGGCGCCGCTGGAGTTCGAGCAGCTGGTCCTGCATGTCGCGGCGGATCAGCGGGTCGAGGGCGCTGAAGGACTCGTCCATCAGGAGGAGGTCGGCGTCGGTGGCCAGCGCGCGGGCGAGGCCGACGCGCTGCTGCATGCCGCCGGAGAGCTCGTCGGGCCAGGACTTCTCCCAGCCGCCGAGCCCGCACAGCGCCAGCGCCTCGGCGGCGCGCCGTTCGCGCTCGGCCCGGGGGACACCCTGGACCTCCAGTCCGTAGGCGGCGTTGTCCAGGACGTCGCGGTGCGGGAACAGCGCGAAGTGCTGGAACACCATGCTGATCTTGGTGGAGCGGACGTGGCGCAGTTCACGCGGGCTGAGCGCGGTGAGGTCCTGGCCGTCGAAGAGGATGCGCCCCGAGGTGGGCTCCAGCAGTCCGTTGAGCATGCGCAGCAGGGTGGACTTGCCGGATCCGGACAGACCCATGACGACGAAGATCTGGCCGGGCTCGACGTTGAAGGAGGCGTCGATGACGGCGGCCGTGGTTCCCTCGGCGCGCAGCTCCTCGCGGCTCGCGCCGTTCTGGAGCGTGCGGACGGCGGCCGCCGTCTCGTCGGGGTGTCTGCCGAACACCTTGTACACGTGCTCGGCCTGGAGCGTGGACACATACACCTCGCGGGTCGTACCGGATACGGCGCGCGCCCGGCCTCGGTGGCCGGGCGGCCCGTGGAGCGGCGCGGGATCCGCCCGCCCCCGCGCCGGCCGTTTCGTGGCCAGGGCGAGGTCCGCTCCATGGGCCCGACTGCCCGGTCTTAACCTCCGCAAACGGTTAAGTGATCCACCTCACGCCGACGGGTCGACCGGGTCGGGGGCGGGCTCCGCCAGCAGCGAGGCGCGCAGGTGGGCCAGGATCCGGGCCAGCAGGCGGGACACCTGCATCTGGGAGATGCCGAGGGCGGCGCCGATCTGGGCCTGGGTCAGCTCCTCGCCGAACCGCATCCGCAGCATGCTGCGCTCGCGGTCGCTGAGCTGCTCCAGCAGCGGGGCCAGCGTCTGGACGTCCTCGACCAGCTCCAGTGCGGGCTCCTCCTCGCCCATGACGTCGGCGAGGGTGCGCCCCTCGGCGAGGCCGCGGGCGTCGCCGTACTCGGCGTGCGGGGCGTCGAGGGACCCGCTGGTGTGGCCGTTGGCGGCGACGAGACCCTCTATGACCTCCTCGTCCGCCAGGCCGAGGCGCTCGCCGAGGTCGGCGACCGTCGGTGAGCGGTCGAGCAGGACGGTCAGCTCTTCCTTCGCCTTCGCGATGTCGATGCGGAGCTCCTGGAGGCGGCGCGGGACGCGGACGGCCCAGGAGGTGTCGCGGAAGTGCCGTTTGATCTCGCCTGTGATGTACGGCATGGCGAGGGTGGAGAACTCGTTCTCCAAGGCCGGGTCGAACCGGTCGATCGCCTTGATCAGGCCGATCGTGCCGACCTGGACGATGTCCTCGATGTCGCCTCCGTCACCACGGGCCCGGAAGCGGCGCACCGCGTACTGGACGAGTGAGGCGTTCATCTCAATGAGGGTGTCGCGGACGTACTTGTGCTCCGCCGTGCCCTCGGTCAGCTCGCGGAGCCGCCGGAAGAAGACCCTCGACAGTTCCCTCGCGTCCGCGGGGGCCACCTCGCGGGGCTCGTCGATGCGGGGCAGGCCCGCGATCCGGGCGGCCTCGGTGTGCGGGCGGCGGGGGCGGGGCAGGCTCGCGGGAGCGGTATGGACGGGGTCGGCGGTATGGACGGGGTCGGCGGTACGGGAAGAAGAGGCAGGGGCCGGCATGGGGTTCGCTCCTTGGGCTTGTCGGCTTGCGGCGCGGGACCTTGACTGCCGTAGATGGTGGACCCTTTCGTCTTATACGTCAAAGAACGTGTGATTTACGCTACTTTCCGGCGAGGCCCTTGTTGGCGCCGCTCCGGAGGTCGGGGAAGCCCTGGGCGACGACGGCCGCCGGGTCCAGGCAGGCCTTGCGGGCGGCCGCGGCGGACGGCGCCTTCGCGCAGCCGAGGTCGCGGTAGGCGGCGGCCGCCTTGTCCAGTTTGCGGGCGGCGTTGCCGAGCGTGGCGAAGCCCGAGCGGCCGTCGATCTCGTCCAGGGCGAAGCGGGCGGCCTCCCGGGTGTAGTCGGCCGCCTCCCCGCACTCCTCGGTGAACACACGGGGCGAGGAGGTCGCGCACGGGGAGTTGGTGCCGCTGCCGAACCGGCCCTCGCCCGTGGAGATCCGCACCTCCAGGGCGGACTTCACGTTCTCCGCGATCCGCACCTTGTCGGGGACGGCGTCGGCGGCGAGCGCGGCTTGGCCGGCCGCGTCCGGTCTGCCGTCGCCGCCGCCGCCGTCCGCGCCGCCGCTGCAGCCCGTGACCAGGGCGCCCGCCAGGCAGAGCAGTGCGGCCGCGCGCACCGGGAACCGTCGCGTGGTCTTCGTCATCCTCTTCACCCTCGTCCGCTTCCGGAAAACCGTCGCGTCACCCTACCCAAGGGCCTCGCGGGGGCGGCCGCGTCAGGAGTCCTGCGTGACGCGGAACCCGGTGGCGGCGCGGTCGCGGTGGATGGTGAGCCGGTCCCAGGTGGGGAACGCCAGGTCGGTGACGGCGATCAGCCGCCCGGCGCCGTCGTGCAGGGTCCGCCGGACGGTGAGTCCACAGGTGGGGGCGGCCGCGTACGGGTCGCTGGTGCGGGTCATCGTGACGGTCTCGGCGACCCGGGCGCCCGCCGCGGCCCGCTCCAGCCAGCGGTGCAGCGGTGCGAGGCCCTCGTCGGCGAGGGCGGCCGTCGCCGTCCGGTCGCGCAATCCCGCCAGTTCGGGGGTCCGGGCGACCAACTGCGGGCAGAGGTAGGTGACCGCGTGCTGGAGGGTCTCCCCCGCCGGGCCGCGTTCGCGGCGGTGGTGGACCAGGGTGCGCTCCCCGCCCCGCATGTGGAGCAGGGCGGCGAGCGAGGGCGGCACCGTGACGAGGTTCAGCCGGCTCTGCGCCACGACCCCGGCGGCCGGGCCGACGACCGGGGAGGCGAGGGCCCGGGACGGGACCGGGAGGAGCGTCGCCGACGGGCGGGTGCCCCGGCGGCCGGTGACGACCAGGCCGTCCTCCCGGAGCTGTTGGAGGGCGGCCCGGATGGTCTGCCGGTTGACCTCGTAGCGTGCCGCCAGCGTGCGTTCGGAGGGCAGTCTGCCGCCGGGGGTGTGCGCGGCGCGGTCGAGATCGTGGCGCAGCGCTGCGGCGATCCGCTGGTACTTGGGCATGGCGGCCGGGCCGCCGTTCCGCGAAGGGGCGGGCATGGCTTCTCCTCTGACGGGCGGTCAAGGAATGCGCGGTCTGCCCGACCAACCTAACATTGGTCTATACCTTTCGGCAGCCGACGGCCGGGGATCCCGGCGCACGTTGGCCGGATCCCTCCCGGTCGGGACGGCTGCCCCCTACCCCCGCAGCGGGTTCGGGAGCGGCAGGTAGCGGGCGTCCGCGCCGTCCGCCCGGGTCCATCGCAGCAGCAGGTTCGTCTTGGCCGGAAGGGTGGGGCCGGCGAGCAGTTGCGCGATCTCGGGGAGCCCGCCGCGCTCGGCGTCGTAGCGCAGGAACTCCTCGCGGACGGCGGGCCACACCCGCGCCACCATGTCCGGATTCCGCTCGGCGAGGGCCGCGCCCACCTCCGCCAGGTTGTTGACGACCAGGCAGTACACCAGCCGCTGCCAGGCCGCCGCGCGCGACAGGTCCGCCGGGAGTTTCACCCCCTCCGCATCGCGGAAGAGGGCCTGCACCGGCATGCCCCCGGCGTCGACCGCGACCAGGGTGTTCTGGAGGTGCGCCTCCAAGACGATGCCGTGCCGGGCGAAGAGTTCCAGCACAGGGGGCACGACATGGCGCAGGTACGCCCGCCACCAGGCGGCCGGGTCGGCGGTGCGGTCCACGGGGCTGCCCGCGAACCCCTCCGCGAGCGCGGCGGCCAGCAGCGCCGTGGCCCCGGGCTCGACCCACGCGCGCAGCCCGTCGCGCACCAGGACGGCGAGTTCCTCGAAGGCGAAGTCCGCGGTGCGGTACCCCCGGTCGGCGAGCCACACCGCGTTCGAGCCCGCGCGGCGCAGCTCGGCGAAGCCCGCCTCGACGGCGGCGTCGGTGCGGCGGAGTTTCAGCAGGTCGTGCCGCCACAGCCGGCGCACGTCGTTGGTGATGCGGACGTCGAGGCTGAACTTGACGAACAGGTCGGCCGCCGGGTCGGGGACGTACAGGGTCCGGATCGAGGCGGTGGGCCAGGCCGGGAGCCGGGTCGGGCCGAGCCGCAGCAGCCGCCCGTCGGCGAAGGCCTCGCGCACCTCACGCCGGGCGCCGACCAGCTCCAGCTGCCAGGGGTGCGCGGGCAACAGCCGGTAACCGGCGGGCGCGCGCGGCCCGTCGAGGGCGGCGGCGAGGGAGTCGACGGCCTCGGCGGCGGCCGGGCCGCCCTCCTCGGCGAGCCGGTCCTCGCGCAGCCCGAGGAAGACCAGCGGGAACCGGGCGAAGGCCTCCGGGGCGTACGGGAGCCAGCTCGCGGCGGGCGCCCCGCCCCGCGCCTTGGGGGCGGGGTGGTGCGGGTGCCCCATCACGAGCGACTGCTCCGAGAGCAGGTACGGGTCCGCGGGCGGTTCCGCCTCCGCCCGGGCGGCCAGCAGCGCGGCGAGGGCGTCGCGGCTGTCGGCGATCTCCGACGGCAGCTCGTCGTTGGAGGCGCCCGTGTACAGCAGCAGTTCGTCGGAGACGACCTTGACCAGTTCGGCCGGGCCGAGCGGGCGCCAACCGCCCGCCGTGAGCAGTTCGGGGTGCGCGGGCCGGCGCCCGCCACTCA
This sequence comes from Streptomyces sp. NBC_01551, assembly GCF_026339935.1. Lineage (NCBI taxonomy): Bacteria > Bacillati > Actinomycetota > Actinomycetes > Kitasatosporales > Streptomycetaceae > Streptomyces > Streptomyces sp. NBC_01551. The sequence goes on along the minus strand of NZ_JAPEPX010000001.1, from coordinate 6,549,001 downwards.
CCCGGAGCATCCGGCCGCTGCCGCGCAGCCGGTGCGCACCGGGCTCACCGGACGGCTCGGCCGCCTCCCTGAGCAGGCAGTTGAGCAGCGGGGCGGCGGCGTACGCGTCGGCGGCGGCGTTGAGGTCCACTGGTTCCATTCGATCCGTTCGATCCATTCGGTGATCATCATCGATCATCGGGTAAGGCAATGATGAGAGTGAGAGGACCAGGACCCTGGACCGCAGCACGCACGTCCCCGCTTCCCCGGCCGAGGAAGCCGTCGCCGCCGCGCTGGCCGGCGTACGGCCCGGGCTCGGATCCGCGTACGACGCCGCCCTGCCCGGGGCGCGGGCGGCCGTACTGACCCGGCTGTGGCGGGCGCTGGCCTTCGAACCTCTGCCCTGGGTGGCCGGCCGCGAGCGCGGATCCGGCGCCCTGGCGCTGCGGCTGGCCGGGGGCGGCCGGCTGGAGGGCCCGCTCGCGGACCCGTACGCGACCGGGGCCCAGGTCGGTGAGGTGCGGCTCGACGGTCGGCCGTACCGGCAGGCCGCGCGGCTGCTGACGGCGCTGAGAGTGGCGCACGGCGACGGGTTCGCCGCCGAGCTGGACGACAGTACGGCCTCCCTCGCGCTGTCGCGGGCCGGGCAGCCGGGGGCGGGCGACACGCCCGCGCGCAGCACCCGGGAGTGGGAGCAGCGGGTCGTCGACGGGCACCCGTACCACCCCAACTGCCGTTCCCGGCCCGGATTCTCGGTGGCCGAGCAGCTCGCGTACGCGCCGGAGCACCGGCCGGTCGTGGAGCTCGGGCTGGTCGCCGTACGGCCCGAGGAGTGCCTGGTGACGGACGGCTGGCCGGCGCAGCTGCGGGCCGACGGGCGGATCCTGATCCCGGTGCACCCGTGGCAGGCGGCGCACGTGCTCAAGGGCGAGGGGCTCCAGCGGGCCACCGTGGCGGCGCATCCGCTGATGTCGCTGCGGACCCTGGCGCCGGTGGCGGGCGGCGCGCACGTGAAGACGGCGCTGAGCACCCGGCTGACCTCCTCCGTGCGGGACATCTCCGTGTATTCGGTCGAGACGGCGGCCGCGGTCTCCGCCTTCGCGGAGGCGCTGGCCGGGCGGCTCGACGGGCGGTTGCACATCACTCGTACCCTGGGCGCCGCCACCGCGCACAGCCCGGATCTGGCCGCCGTGCTGCGCGAGCCGCCTGAGCTGTACGCCGACGCGGGGGCGGGCGAGCGCGTCGTACCGGTGGCGGCGCTGGCCGGTACCGATCTCGCGCGATCGGCCGCGTGGCGGGCCGGGTTCGCCCGTCTCGCGCTCGCCGTGTGCCTGCGGGTGCTGGACCTCGGCGTGGCCCTGGAGGCACACGGCCAGAACCTGCTCGTGGTGCTCTCCGCCGACGGCGCCCCGCTCCGGCTGGTCTACCGCGACCTCGCGGACATCCGGATCAGCCCGGCCCGCCTCGCCCGGCACGGGCTGCCGGTGCCGCCGGTGTCCGGGCGGCTGGTCACGGACGACGTGACGGTGCTGCGCCGCAAGCTGTTCGGGTCGCTGGTGGCCGGGGCGCTCGGGGCGACGGCGGGCTCGGCGGCGGCGCTGGCCGAGGACCTCGGCGCAGCGGTCGCGGGTCTCGCGCCGACCGCCGACACCGAGGCGCTGCTGACCGGGGCGCTGCCGACGAAGGCGCTGACGCTGATGCGGCTGAGCCCCGGTGTTCCGGGCGATCAGTGGACGGAGCTGCCCAATCCGCTGGACGGCGGGCTACTGTCGAGGGGATGACCGAGACCTCGTACCTGCATGCCGTACGGGCGTCCTACGACGCCGTCGCCGTCGACTACGCCCGGCTCGCGAACGGCGACCTGGCCCGCAAGCCGCTGGAGCGGGCGATGCTGGCCGCTTTCGCCGAGGCCGTGCGCGGCGCCGCCGGCGGGGGCAGAGCCGTGGCGGACCTGGGCTGCGGTCCGGGCCTGCTGACGGCGCACCTGGACGCGCTCGGGGTAAGGGCCTTCGGCGTCGACCTCTCCCCGGCGATGGTGGCGGTGGCCCGCCGGAGCCATCCGGGGCTGCGCTTCGAGGTGGGCTCGATGGCCGCGCTGGACGTCGCGGACGGGGTGCTGGGCGGGCTCCTCGCCTGGTACTCCACCGTCCACACCCCGCCGGGGGAACTGCCGTCGCTGTTCGAGGAGTTCGCCCGGGTACTGGCGCCGGGCGGCCACGCCCTGGTCGCCTTCGAGGCGGGTGACGGGCGGATCCGCCTGGAACACGCGTACGGACACCGGGTCGACCTCGACGTGTACGTGACCCCACCCGCCCTGATCGCCGCCGAGCTCCACGAAGCGGGCCTGGCGGAGGTGGCCCGCCTGGTCCGCGAACCCGTCGGCGAGGAGAAATGCCCTCAGGCGTTCCTCCTGGCCCGCAAGCCGGTCGGCTAGCCCGGACCCCGTCGCCCGTCGGACGGGCCGGGGCTCGGCGGGAGCCGCGCGGGGTGGGCCGTTCGGGGGGCAAGCCGGGGCGTGTGGGCCCGCCTTCGCGGCGATCGGCGCGGGCGGTGGCAGGAAAGGGGGATGAGCCTCCACCGCCGCCAGGTCCTCGCACGCGCCGCCGGGACCGTCCTCGCCACCATCGGGGCGGCCGCGCCGGGCGGGGCCGGCGGGCGGAGCGGGGGCGCCGATCCGGGCGGTGGTGGCCCTGGGCGGGGCGGCCCGGTGCGGGGCTGCCGGCGCGGGACGGACTTCTCCGCGTTGGGGCGGGACATCGACGGGCGGGTGGTGCTGCCCGGTGAGCGCGAGTACGCCGAGGCGCGGCAGTTGTTCCAGCCCCGCTACGACTCGGTCGCGCCCGGGGCGGTGGTCTACCCCGCGCACGCCGGGGACGTGGCCGTCTGTCTGCGATTCGCCCGCCGCTCGACCGTCCCGGTGGTGCCGCGCGGCGGTGGGCACAGCTACGCCGGCTGGTCCACCCGCGCCGCCGGGCTGGTCGTCGACACCGGGGTCATGGCCGCCGTCACGGTCGAGGGGTCCGGCGTACGGATCGGGGCGGGGGCCCGCCTCGGCGACGTCAACGCGGCCCTCGCCGGGCGCGGACTGGCCATCCCGACCGGACTGTGCCCCTCCGTCGGCATCGCCGGGCTGACGCTGGGCGGCGGGCTCGGGCTGTCCGCGCGGGCGTACGGCGCGACCGCCGACCGGCTCACGGGCGCCCTGGTGGTGACCCCCGACGGGGTCGTCCGCGAGGCGGACGCCGACCGCGATCCGGAGCTGTTCTGGGCCCTGCGCGGGGCGGGCGGCGGGAACTTCGGCGTGGTGAGCGAATTCCGCTTCCTTACGCACCGGGTCGGGGACTGCGCCGTCGCCGAACTGCACTGGCCCGGGGGCGATTCCGCGGCCGTGCTCGCCGGCTGGCAGCGCTGGCTGGCCGGGCTGCCGGACCCGTTCTGGAGCCAGGTGGAGTTCGTCGTCGAGGGCGGTCCGGAGTCCGGGCCGGCCGTGCCCGCGGTCCGCGTGGTCTGCCTGGACGGCGGGCGCCGCGAGCTGGAGGCGCGGCTGACCCGGCTGTCCGACCTGGTCGGCCGGGCGCCCCGGGACAGCCGGATCGACGTGCGCGGGTACGGGGACACCATGCGGGCCCTGTCCGGCTGCCTGGACCGGAGCGCCGCGCAGTGCCGCCTCCCCGGGACCCTGCCCGGCCGCGACCCGCAGGGCCGGCTCGGCCGGGACTCCTACGCGGCCCGCTCCGACTTCTGGACCGGCGACGGGCTCCCGCCGGCGGCCGTCGAGGCCGTCCTGGACGCCGTCCGGCGCTATCCGCGGGCCGTGCCACGGGGCGGGATCGGGGTCGTCCAGTTCGACGGGGTCTGCGGGGGCGCCCTGAACCGGGTGCCGGTCGCCGCGACGGCGTTCGCGCACCGGGGCAGCGCCTTCCTGGCCCAGTACCTCGTCTACTGGCCCGAGTCCGCGCCGGCCGCCGAGGTCGCCCGGCACCAGGACTGGCTCGACGGGCTCTGGCGCGACCTGCGCCCCTGGGCGAGCGGCCGCGCGTACCAGAACTACGCCGACCCGAAGCTCGACGGCTGGCGCGAGGCGTACCACGGGCCGAACCTGCCCCGGCTGGAACAGGTCCGGCGCGTCTACGACCCCGACCGGCTGTTCCGGTTCCCCCAGGCCATCTAGTGCCGTGACCCGGTGGACCCTTCCGGCCACGGCACCAGCCACGTCCGCGACGAAGACGAATGGAGCACCACGAATGCGACGCACGTTGACGGTGGCGCTGGCCACGGCCGCGCTGATGCTGGTCGGCGGGCCGCTGCCGGTGGCCGGGGCCGGAACCGGCGGCGCCGGCACGGCGCGGGCCGTCGCGCCCCCGCAGACGGCCGCCGCCGCGCGGGCCGCCGGGACCGTACAGGCCGCCGCCACGGCGTGGTCCGCGCGGGAGGCCGAGGCGTTCTGGACGCCCGAGCGGATGGCGGCCGCCGAGCCCGTCAACCCCGGGCTGCCCGAGACCCCCGGACCCAAGGCCGGGGTCGGCGAGAACTTCGACGGCATCCCGGTCGTCGGCCGGATGTTCGTCATGAAGGGCGCCGGCGCCTACTTCTGCACGGCGAGCGTGGTCGCCTCCCCCGGCCACGACATGGTGCTGAGCGCGGCGCACTGCCTGCTCGGCCCCGACTCCCGCCAGGTGGCCTTCGTACCGCTGTACACGCGCGCGAACCCGCAGCCGTACGGGATGTTCCCGGTCCTGCGGGGTGCGAACGGGCGCCCGAAGGTGTGGATCGACCCGCGCTACCCCCGCGAGGGGCCGGACCGGGCGGCCACCTTGGACGTGGCGTTCGCCCAGGTCGGCCCGGACGCCGAGGGCTGGCGGGTGGAGGACGTGGTCGGCGCGAACCGGCTCGTCACCGGGGCCACTTACACGCACGCGCGGGTCGAGCTGATCGGCTACCCGGCGACGGCCGCGCGCCCGCGCCGCTGCCAGAACCGGACGACCAAGTTCACCAGCACCGACCCCGGCAGCCCCGGATCGTTTCTCCGGATCGACTGCACCGGGTACCCCGGCGGGACCAGCGGCGGCCCCTTCCTGGCGCACTACGACCCGCAGACCGAGACCGGCGAGGTGGTCGGGGTCATCGGCGGCTGGAAGACCGGCGGGACCACGCCCGACACCTCGTACAGCTCCTACTTCGGCCAGGAGGTCAGGAGGTTGTACGAGAGCGCTGTTGCCGGGGCTCGGGGAGCGTGACCACCCGCACCCACCGGGTCCGGCGCGGGTTGCCGACCGTACGCGGGGTCGCGGGAAGCCCCTCGGCGGTCAGCGCGTCCGGCGGCGGCAGCGCGAGCTGGCGGCGCAGGTCGGCGAGGGCGACGTGGACGGGCGCCAGGATGACCTCGGCGCGCGGGTGGACGTGCGCGAGGGCGTGGGCGGTGGTCTCGATGGCCTCGGCGGCGTCCTCGGCGGCGGTCCGGCTCCAGCCGCCGGGCTCGCGGGCGCGCCAGGGCGCGACGGCGTCGTAGAGGTGGCAGGCGGCATCGGCCGCGGCGTCGGCCCGTTCACCGACGCCGGGCGCCGCGATGGTCGGCAGCTCCATGCCCGGTCAACGAGCGGAACCCGCCGGGGAAGCGGCAGGCGCCTCGTTCTCTGTACGCCTACGGACCGACCGGGCCGACCTGACCGACCCGGCCGTCCTGACCGCCCCGGCCGCACGGGCCGCGCCGGATCCGCCGGGCCGCGGCATGCGCGGCCACGGTGGCCGCGCCGGCCAGCCCGAGACCCCGCGCCAGGTCCCGGGCGCGCGTCGGCCGCAGCACCCCGGCGCGCCGCAGCCGGCCGCGGGCCCAGAGGGTGAACGGGACGACGATCAGCGGCGAGGTGGCCACGCCCGGAGTGTAGCCGCGGGTCGCGGCGGCCTGTGCGAGGTGGACGACGCCGTGCAGGCCGAACCCGTTGAGGGCGCTCTGGTAGAAGGCCGAACGGCCCCCGGTGCGGTACCCGTCGGCGGCGGCCGCCGCGACCACGACGCCCATGACGGCGACTGCGGTGGCGAACTCGCGGGCGTCGATGTCTTCGAGGCGCCGCCAGACCCGGTCGGGAACGCGGGGGTGGCGCTCGCGCAGCACGGGTACCCGGGTGCGGGACCAGCTCGGCACGGCGACCACCTCCTCCAGGTCGTGCACGGCCCAGGCGGCCAGCAGGCCCAGTGTGGCGGGGGCGAGGGTGGCCGGCGCCCAGTTCGAATCGCTCATGAGGCCACCGTATGCAGCCAGAGGGGCAGCAACACCAGGGAAACCACTGAGGACTTGATCACGATCGAGGCGGAGAGGTCCACGCCCACGTCGTAGCGCTGTGCGAAGACGAACAGGTTCTGCGGCGTCGGCATCGCCGCGATCAGCACGAGGTACGCGAGCCACTGCCCCGGTACGTCGAACAGCGCCCCGCACACCACCCAGGCCAGCAGCGGAAAGCCCAGGCACTTGAAGGTGATCAGGGCCATCTCCTCCCGCGAGGTGCCCCGGATGTCCAGGCCCTGCCCGCCCAGGTGGAGACCGAGGGCGAACAGGGCGACCGGGGAGGCGCTGTCGCCGACGAACGCCGCCCCGTCCAGCACGACCGCCGGGACCCGCACCGACAGCAGGTTGAGCAGGATCCCGGCGTTGCAGGCGAGGACCAGCGGCGTGGCCAGGGAGGCTCCGACGGCCCGCGCGAGCCGGGCGCCGGGGCCGCCGGCGGCGGGACCCGCGCGGCCGAGTTCCATGATGGAGATGACGACCAGGGACAGCACGCAGACCTGGAAGAGCAGCACCGGGAAGATCGGGGCGGCCGTCCCGAACACGGTGATGAACACGGGGACGGCGAAGTAGGCGGTGTTCACCTGGACCGAGGCCATCACGCGCAGCGCCACGGCGCGCGGCTCCCGTATCCCGCCGGCGGTCGCGGCCACGGCGACCGCGAGCACCGCGAGGGCGGCGGTGGCCGCGTAGCCGCCGATCGCCCGCCAGTCGAAGAGGGCGCCGAGGTCGCTGGTGTAGATGTTGCCGAAGAGGTAGCAGGGGACGGCGAAGAGGAAGGCGTAGTCGGCGAAGGCCTTGGAGGCCTCGGCCGGGACGGCCTTGCGGCGCGCGAGCAGCGCCCCGCCGCCGAAGGCCAGCAGTACCGGCACCAGTTTCTCGAGTGCGGCCGCCCCGCCCATGTGTTCCGGCTCTCCCCCGTGATCGCCCCGATGCGCGCAGCCTATCCGTACACCCCGCCGCCCTCCCCCGGGGTCCGGTCCCGCTTAGGCTGGACCGATCATGAGCGATCGAGCCCGTACCCCCGCCCCCTCCGCGCGGGAGCCGCGCGCGATGCCCCGGCTGTCGGTGGTGCTGCGTACGCCCGCGCGGGCGGCGGAGCCGCTGTTCGCGCGGGCGCCCAAGGCGTGGCAGCGGGGGCTGCCGTACGTGGTGATGGGGCTCTTCGTCGTCTCGCTGCTGCCCACGACCATCGCGGTGCTGACCAACGACTACAAGGCGGGCGGCGGCTGGGCCGGCGCGCTGGGCGTGGCCCAGACGGTACCGCTGCTGCTGGCGGTGACGCGGCCGCTGGCGGCGTGGGGCCTGATCCTGGTGGCGGACACGCTCGGGGCGATGCTGCTGATCCGCGCCGATCAGGTGGCCGGGCACGCCTGGCCGTGGACGCCGATGGTCATCGTCGGGTACCTGGCGCTGATGGCGTGCCTCGGGCTGCGCGAGTCGATCCGGACGCTGGTCGGGGTGTGGCTGGTGACCGGCGCGGTCGGGACGGTGCTGGGGTTCTCCCAGCCCGAGGGCGTGATGACCACCGTGGCGCTGCTGTTCGTGCTGAGCGGGGTCGTGCTGGCGCTGACGGGCGCGCTGCGCGGGCTCGGTGACGCCCAGCAGCGGATCGCCGAGCAGGAGAGCATCAGCGAGGCCGAGCGGTCCCGGCGCACGCTGCTGGAGGAACGGGCCCGGATCGCGCGGGAGTTGCACGACGTGGTGGCGCACCACATGTCGGTGATCACCGTGCAGGCGGACTCCGCGCCGTACCGGCTGCCCGGCATGCCGGAGCCGGTGCGGGAGGAGTTCGCGGCGATCGCGGCGAGCGCCCGGGAGTCGCTGGGCGAGATGAGGCGGCTGCTGACGGTCCTGCGCGGCGACGGGTCGCAGGGGCCGGGCGGCGAGCGGGCCCCGCAGCCGGGGCTCGACCGGCTCCAGCAGCTGGTGGAGGCGACCGTACGGGCCGGGCAGCCGGTGGAGTTGTCGCTGGCGGCCGGGGTGTCCGAGGCGGCGCCTCCCGCCGTGGACCTGTCGGCGTTCCGGATCGTGCAGGAGGCGCTGGCCAATGTGGTGCGGCACGCTCCGGGTGCCGAGACCCGGGTCTCGGTGACGTACGACGCGGCGGAGGTACTCGTCCTCGTGGTCAACGGCCCGGCCCGGGACGCGGTGGTGGCGCTGGAGGGTTCGGGTACGGGGCACGGGCTCGTGGGGATGCGGGAGCGCGTACGGTTGACGGGCGGGACGCTGGACACCGGCCCGCTGCCCGACGGCGGCTTCCGGGTCGCCGCCCGCCTGCCGCTGACCGAGCCGCTGACCGAGCCCAAGGACGCCAGTTGACCATCCGCGTGATCATCGTCGACGACCAGGCCATGGTGCGCGCGGGGTTCGCCGCGCTGCTGTCCGCGCAGGCCGACATCGACGTGGTGGGCGAGGCCCCCGACGGCCGGCAGGGCGTGCAGGTCTCCCGCACCGTGCACCCGGACGTGGTGCTGATGGACGTACGGATGCCCGAGATGGACGGCCTCACGGCGGCGCGGGAGATCCTCGATCCCCCGCCGGGCGTGGTGCACCGGCCGAAGGTGCTGATGCTCACCACCTTCGACATCGACGACTACGTGTACGAGGCGCTGCGCGCCGGTGCCTCCGGATTCCTCCTCAAGGACGCCCCGCCGGCCGACCTGATCGCGGCGGTCCGGGTGGTCGCCTCGGGCGAGGCGCTGCTGGCACCCTCGGTGACCCGGCGGCTGATCGCGGACTTCGTCCAGCAGCGGCCGGCGCCGCGCAAGGACCCGGCGCTGCGCCTGAACGGGCTCACCCCTCGGGAGACCGAGGTGCTGGAGCTGATCGCGCGCGGGCTGTCGAACCAGGAGATCGCCGGACACCTCGTGGTCGCGGAGCAGACGGTCAAGACGCACATCGGGCGGGTGCTGGCCAAGCTGGACCTGCGGGACCGGGCGCAGGCGGTGATCTTCGCGTACGAGGCGGGGCTGGTGCGGCCGGGCGACAGCGCCTGACGCACCGTCCGGCCCGCTGCCTGAATCCCCGGCGGCCTCCTCCACCCCCTACCCGGGTATGACATCCGACTTGGCTCCCCGGTCCGACGTACGGCCGGGTACCTCCTTCCTACCTTCTCCCCCGTCACGAGGAGAGGAGAAGGGGCATGGGCCGCTTCGCAAGGACGCTGGTCACGGCCGCACTGGCGGTGACGGTGGTGGCGGGGACCGCGGGCTGGGCCTCCGGGAACAGCCAGCAGGCGGTCACCGGGCCCCCGCCGGGCACCGCGGCCTGGCAGGCCGACACGGTGTCCGGGCGGCCGCTGCCCGATCCGGCGCGCGCGACGCCGCACGAGGTCGCCCGGTTCTTCGCCGGTCTGGACGAGACGGAGCGCCGGGAACTCCTGCGCCGCCACCCGATGGTGGTGGGCAATCTGGACGGGGCGCCGCTCACCCTGCGGTACGAGGCGAACCGGATCGCCGTCGCCGCGAGCGGTGACGCGCGGTACGCCTCCCTCGCCGCCGGGGGCCGGCAGATCCTGGCGTTCGACCCGCGCGGCCGGGGCCAGGTCGCCGAGGTGTTCGGGGACCTGGAGCGGGCGGCGCACGTCTCGGTGGTCGTTCCGGGTTCGGACAGCGACGCCACCACGTACGACGCGGAGCGCGCCCCCTACACCGGCCCGGCCGGGATGGCCCGGTCGCTGCGCGCCGCGGCCGGCGGGGACACCGCGGTGGTGGCGTGGACCGGCTACACCACCCCGGTCGGCGTCGGCCTGGACGCGGCCGGCGGGCGGCTCGCGGCGGCCGGTGCGAAGCGGCTGGCCCGGTTCACCGACGGGCTCGACGCGGTCGGGGCGCCCGACCCGGTGCTGTTCTGCCACAGCTACGGCTCGGTGGTCGGCGGGCTCGCGGTCCGGCACACCGACGCCTCGGACATCGTCGTGTTCGGCTCCCCCGGGATGCGCGCCGACGACGTCGCGGATCTCGGCACGGGGGCCCGGGTGTGGGCGGCCCGGGGGCCGTCCGACTGGATCTCCGACATACCGAACGTGGAGTTCGCCGGGCTCGGACACGGCGCCGACCCGGTCTCCGCCGCCTTCGGGGCGCGCCGGGTGCCCGCCGCCGACGTGCAGGGGCACACCGGCTACTTCACGCCCGGCACCCAGTCCCTGGCGGCCTTCGCCGAGATCGCGAAGGGGGCGGCCCGATGAGCACGATGACGCTGCTCAAGGCGACCGCGGAGCGGATCGAGCGGCAGACCCCCGCCCACCGCGACCGGGCGGTCGACGGTCTGCGCGCCCTCGCGCTGCTGGCCGTGCCGACCGGGCACTGGCTGCTCGGCGGGTTCACCCTGGACTCCGAGGGCGCCTTGCACAACGCCAGCCCGCTGTCCTCGTTCGGGGGCCTGGCGCCGGCCAGTTGGCTGCTCCAGATGCTAGGCGTCTTCTTCCTCGTGGGCGGATACGCGTCGGTGGGCTCCTACCACCGGCGTACGGGTTCCGCCGGGGCCTGGCTGAAGGGCCGGATCGTCCGGTTGGGGCGGCCGGTGCTCGGGGTCACGGCGGTGTGGGCGCTGGCGGCGCCGGTGCTGCACGCGGCCGGGGTGCCGGAGGTCACGCTGCGGACCGGGGCGAAGCTGGTGGTCCAGCCGCTGTGGTTCGTCGGGGTGTACGTGGTGGTCACGGCGCTGACCCCGTACTGCGTACGGGCGGCACGCCGGCTGGGCGGCTGGGCGGCGGCCCCGCTGCTGGGGGCGGTCGCCGTGGTGGACTTCCTGCGCTACGGGCCGTTCGCCGACTCGGTGCCGGGCTGGCTGGCCGTGGTGAACGTGCTGCCGGGGTGGCTGTTCGCGTACCAGCTGGGCGTTGCGTGGGGCGAGCGGCGGATGGGGCGGCGCGGGGCCTGGCTGCTGCTGGCGGGCGGGGCGGCGCTGTTCGCGGTACTGCTGCTGGTGTTCCACTACCCGGCGTCGATGGTGGGCGTGCCGGGTGAGGTGCGCACGAACTCGCACCCGCCGTCGCTGCTGGTCCTGGCGCTGGCGGCGGCGCAGTCGGGGGCGGCGGTCCTGCTGCGGGACCGGCTGGCGGCGCTGCTGGCCCGGCCGGCGCTGTGGGCGCCGGTGGTCGTGGTCAACCTGTGCGCCATGACGATCCTGTGCTGGCACCAGACGGCGCTGCTGGCGGCCGCGGTTCCCGGCTCGTTCGTGGGTGAGGTGGCGGGGCTGACGGCGGCCCCGGACAGCCTGGGCTGGATCGCGGTGCGGCTGGCGTGGCTGCCGGTGTTCGCGGCGCTGCTGGTGGGCATCGCCCGGTACGCGCGCCGGTTCGAGAGCGCGCCGGCGGCGGGGCGCGGGAGCCCGGCGGTGCGGCGGACCCTGGCGGGGCTGCTGGCGGCGGGGTTCGCGGTGTTCGCGCTGGGTCTGGCGTAGCGGCGGGCGGCTTCGAGGAGCGGTGATACGAGACGAGAGCGCCGCTCCCCGGGGGAGCGGCGCTCTCGTGGTGCGGGCGCGGTGGAACGCGCGCGCGTCGTCAGGCGATCGAGGCCGCGACGATGGCGGCGACGGCCAGGTTGCAGGCGGCGGAGACCCAGACCGCCGGGTGCGGCTCCGGGTCCACCACGATGGCGCCCAGCTTGCCGGGGGTCACCCAGTCCAGCACCAGGAAGGCCACCGCCATCAGGATCAGGCCGAGCAGCCCGAACGCCGCCGTGGACAGCAGGCCCTTGCCGAAGTCGTCGTACGTCGTCCAGATCGAGGTGAAGACGATGCCGCCGATGCCGAGGAGCGCGGAGCTGAGCAGGGTGGCCGCGTTGCGGTTGCGGTCCTCCCAAATCTGCTTCGGCAGTTTCCCGGGCGTCAGCACGTCCACCAGGACGATGCCGAGGATCAGCAGGACCAGGCCGAGGGCGCCGAACGCGCTGGTGCGGCCGAGTCCGTTGATGATGTCGCTCATGGGGGAAGCCTGTCTCCGCGGGGGTGGACGTACGTGAGGTGCTGCTGTGAGGCTGGCCGAATCTATCGCACAGCCTTGCGGCGGACCATGGGGAGGTCAGGACATGGCAAAGGTCAGAGCCGCGCGACCCGACGAGGCGGAGGCCTTGACCGGGCTCGTGAGGCGCTCCAAGGCGTACTGGGGGTACGGCGCGGAGTTCCTGGCCGCTTGCGCGCAGGAGTTGCGGATCCGGGCCGCCGAGGTGACGGCCCGGCGGATCGTGGTGGCCGAGGACGCGGACGGGGCGGTGCTCGGCCTCGCGTCCCTGGAGGGCCGCGCGCCCCGGGGCGAGCTCGGGCTGCTGTTCGTGGAACCGGCGGCGATCGGCCGGGGCGTAGGGCGGCTCCTGTACCGGGACGCGGTGCGCCGGGCGGCGGAACTGGGCTTCCGCGAGCTGGTCGTCGACTCGGATCCGCACGCGGCCGGGTTCTACCGGGCGATGGGCGCGGTGCCGTCGGCCGAGGCCACCGGGAGCGACCTCGTCCGGTTCGAGGTGGCGCCCGTCCCGCTGGCCGGCTGGGCGCGGGCGTGGACCGGTGGCGGCCGCGCCGTGCACGTGGGCAACGTCGCGGAGTTCAACGCCCAGTTCGCGGACGCCTCGCTGGACCGGGAGCAGCGGGCCGCGCACCACTACGCCTGCCTGGCCGCGTTCTACAGCCCCGAACCGGCTGTCCTCGTACTGCCCGGGGTGGTGCCGGACAGCTGGGTCCGGCGGGTGGGGCGGGCACTGGAGTGGGAGGGGCCCGAGGTCTACGACGGGCTGGCGGAGGGCGGCCGCGCGTTGTCGGACGCCGTCCGGGCCCGGCCGGCGCTGGCCGCGCAGGTGACGGGGGCCGGGCTGCCCCTCGTACCGTGGGGGCGCACCGAGCCGTTCGCGCGGCTGGCGGGCCTGCCCTGGCGGCCGCGTGACCTGCGCTACGAGTCCAAGTCCGCGGCGCACGCCCTGTTCGGCCGGATCCTCGACGGCGGCGGGCACCCGGGGATCGTCCTCCCCGCGCAGTGGCGGGCCGACACCCGGCGGGCGGCGGTGCGGCTGCTGGCCGCGCGGGCGCGGGCCGGGCAGAGCACGGTGTTGAAGTCGCGCCACGGCGTCGGGGGTTCGGGGACCGCGGTGGTGACGCCCGAGCGGGTCCGGGAGGCGGGAGGGGCCCGGGCGGTGCTGCGCGCCTTCCCGCGCGGGCCGCTGCTGGTGGAGGAGTACGTGGCGGGCCCGGCGGGGTCGGACGCGCCGCGGGACCTGACGTACGACGGGTTCGTGGACGGGGCGGGCCGCGTCCACGAGGTCGGCGGGGCGGTGATGGAGGTGGCCGGGGCCGGGTACCGGGGCGCGACGGTGGGCCCCGGGGTGGTGCCCGGGTGGGCGGAGAAGTCGCTCCTGGCGTTCGGAGAGGCGGTGGGCCGGGAGCTGGCGGCCGGCGGCTACCGGGGCTGGTTCGACGTGGACTTCGTGGCCGACGCGGCGGGGCGGCTCGCGCCGACCGAGACGAACCTGCGCCTGACCGGGCCGTCCGTCGCGTTCATGGTGGCGGCCCGGCTGGACGCGCTGCGGGGCGCGGGGCACTTCGTACGGACGGTGGACCGGGTGGAGCTGGGGGCCAGGCTGCCCGAGGCGCAGCTGGAGGAGCTGTGCTCGGACCTGGCCGGACGCTGCGCCGCGCTCGGGGCGGTGTTCGTGCCGGCGATCCCGACGGCGGCCTTCGCACCGGAGCCCTGGCTGGGCGTGCTGGTGGCCGCGCGCGGCGTGGAAGCGCTGGACGCGGCCGAGGCACTGGTACGGGCAGGGGCCCTCGGGGCCGTGGCGGGGTTCGCGCGGGAGCGGTGGCCGGAGCGGCCGGAGCCGCCCGCCCGGCGGTGGCTCAGTCGTCGAAGTCGAACGGGGAGACCGGCTTGAGGGTGAGGTAGTAGGCCACGACGGCTCCCGCGATCATCAGGGGGATGTTGAAGGTGTAGACGAGGGCGGCCTGGACCGGCCAGTCCTGTTTGGCGGCGAGCCGGTAGAAGTTGTCCTGCGGCCACCAGGCGACGAGCAGGTAGACCGCCGCCAGGTGCGCGGCCGTCGTGGCCCCTGGGGGGCGGCCCTGGCGCCGCATCGGGGCGCGGCCCCACACGAGGAACGCGATTCCGGCGGCGAAGGCGGCCCCCTCGAACAGGTAGAGCACGAAGAACAGGAACGCCCAGGGGCTCGGCACGCCGGCGAGGTCGGTCGCGCCGGGCCAGAAGATCTTCGAGAGGATGAAGAAGAGGAATCCGGCCGCGACGGCCGCGACGGCGCCCCAGAAGATCCCGATCAGCACGAGGACCGTGGGGTCGGCGGGCGGGCTCGTGTACTTGCCCGCACCCTTGCCCCGGCCGCGGGCGACGTCCACCGGGTCGGTGAGCCGCGGCGGCAGCGGCATGGCGTTGCGGTTCTCCTGGCCGGCCCGGTTGCGGGGCAGGGAGCGCATCCGGATCAGTTCGCGCGGGACCCACTGGCCGGGCAGCCTCCCCTTCAGGTGTTCGCGCAGCCCGTCGAGCTCGGGCAGCGAGTCCGCCGGGTCCGGGGCGGGGACGCGGGACGGCGCGCCGGGCGGTGGGGCGACGTAGGCGATCAGCCGTGACGCCCGCGTGGTGCCGGGGACGCGGACCATGCGCAGAACGGCGCCGCCGATGCCCGGGTGGGTGCGGATCATCGCTTCGACGGGGTGCGGGTCGAAGGACTCGCCGGTGTCGAGGGTGAGCCGGTCGCGCCGGCGGCCCGCGAACTCCAGGAGCCCGTCCGGGCGGAGCACGCCGAGGTCCCCGGTGGGGATCGCGTCCTTGGCGCCGGGCGGGGTCAGGCATATCTGGCCGTCGCGGAGGTCCGCGCGGAAGCCCGGGAAGGGGGTACCGATGAGCGCGCGCCGCTCGGGGTCGTCCTGCGGGGCGGGCAGTTGCGCCAGGTCGAACCAGGTGCCGGTGCCGGCGGTTTCGGCGAGTCCGTAGACGCCCAGCACGCGGGCTCCGGCCCGGAGCCGGGACTGGAGGTCGGCCTGCTCGTCGAGGAAGAGGCGGTCGCCGGTGACGGTGACCAGCCGCAGGTGTCTCAGGGCCGCGTCGGGCTTGCGCAGTTCACGCGCGGCGACCGCCCCGGCGTCGCGGGCGAGCAGCTGGGTGGCGCCGCCGGGATCGGTGTGGACGACGGTGACCTGCTCGGTCTCGACGGCGCGGCGGATCGCGCCGGCCGTCCAGGGCCCGCGCTCGGGCAGCACGAGGGCGCCACCGGAGCACAGGGCCCGGGTCCAGCCGGTGGCGAAGGCGGTGGCGTCCGGCCCGGCGGTGATCAGGTGGCGGTCGGCCGGGGTCAGCCGCGCCACCTCGGACCAGCCTTCGAAGGCGTCGAGCAGTGTGTCGTGGGTGAGGGCGACGGAGCGGGGTTCGGGGCCGCCGGTGAGCGTGCGCAGCGCGAGCAGCCCGGGCTCGCGGGCGGGCGGGTCGGCCGGGTGGGCGGCGATGGCGGCGGCTTCCGCGTCGAGGCGGATGAAGCGCAGGCCGCGGCCGTCGTCCAGCCGGGGGTGGTGCGCGGCGTGCGTGAGCACGGCGAAGGGCTCCAGGTGGGCGAGTTGCCGCTGGCCCACGCCGGATTCGACGTCGACGACCGCGCCGTGGCCGCCGGCCTTGAGGATGCCGAGGAGGGCGACGACGAGTTCGCTCTGCCGGGCCGTGCCGAGGGCGACGAGGCCGCCGGGCGGCAGTCCGGCGGCGAGCAGATGGTGGGCCAACTGGTTTGCGCGCGCGTCGAGTTGCCCGTAGGTGAGGCTGGCGGGGCCGGCGATGAGCGCGTAGGCCTCCGGGGCGTCCCGGGCCAGCCGCTCGAACCGGTCGAGGACGCTGTCGGTGGTGCGTGAGCCGGAGCGGGTGGACTCTGATCCCTGCGTCATGGACCGATGATGCCACCGGGCACCGACAATGGAGGAGGCATCGAACATCGCTCGTACGAGCGGGAGTTGGAGGTCCCGGAGGTTCCCGTTCGGGCGAACCCTTGACCTCAGGTTTGGTTGAGGTCATAGCGTGCGGGCCATGGACATGGAAGTCACCGCGTGGACCTCGCTCCACAACGCGATCAACGCCCGGCAGGGCCCGCACCCGCTCTCCCGGGCGAGCCTGCGCCGGGTCGCCGCCTTCGCCCGGCCGCACCGCCGCGGCCTCGCCCTCTTCCTGCTGCTCAGCGTGGTGACCGCGCTCCTGGCGGTGGCCACCCCGGTGCTGGCCAGCCGGGTCGTCACCGCGATCGTCGACGGCCGGGAGACCGGTACGGTGACCCGGCTCGCGCTGCTGATCGCGGTGATCGCGGTCGCCGAGGCGGGGATCGGCCTGGTGGCCCGCAGGCTGTCCGCCACCCTCGGTGAGGGTCTGATCCTGGATCTGCGGACGGCCGTCTTCGACCACGTGCAGCGGATGCCGGTGGCGTTCTTCACCCGGACCCGGACCGGGGCGCTGGTCAGCCGCCTCAACAACGACGTCATCGGCGCGCAGCGGGCCTTCAGCAACACCCTGTCGGGGGTGGTCGCCAACACGGTGACGCTGCTGCTGACGCTCGCCGTGATGCTGAGCATCTCCTGGCAGATCACGGTGCTGGCCCTCGTCCTGCTGCCGGTCTTCGTCCTTCCGGCCCGGCGGATGGGCGTGCGGATGGCCGCGATGCAGCGCGAGGCGGCGGCGCTGAACTCCGCGATGGGGACCCAGATGACGGAGCGGTTCTCGGCGCCGGGCGCCACCTTGGTCAAGCTGTTCGGGCGGCCGGCCGACGAGTCCGCCGAGTTCGCGGCCCGGGCGGCCCGGGTGCGGGACATCGGGATCCGCACGGCGATGGCCCAGTCGGCCTTCATCACCGCGCTCACCCTGGTCTCCGCCCTGGCCCTGGCCCTCGTCTACGGCCTGGGCGGGTACTTCGCCCTGCGCGGCTCCCTGGACGCCGGGGCCGTCGTCGCGCTCGCCCTGCTGCTGACCCGGCTTTACGCGCCGCTGACGGCGCTGGCCGGCGCGCGGGTGGAGATGATGAGCGCGCTGGTGAGCTTCGAGCGGGTCTTCGAGGTCCTCGACCTGAAGCCGCTGATCGCCCAGAAGCCCGACGCGCGGCGGGTGCCGGACGGGCCGGTGACGGTGGAGTTCGACGGGGTCTCCTTCGGCTACCCGTCCGCCGACAAGGTCTCGCTGGCCTCGCTGGAGGAGGTCGCCACGCTGGACACGCGGGGCGGGACGCCGGTGCTGCACGACGTCTCGTTCCGCGCCGAGCCCGGGCAGATGATCGCCCTGGTCGGCTCGTCCGGGGCCGGCAAGTCCACGATCGCCCAGCTGCTGCCGAGGCTGTACGACGCGGACGCGGGCGCGGTCCGGCTGGGCGGGATCGACGTACGGGACCTGACGGCGGAATCCATCCGGGAGACGCTGGGCATGGTGACGCAGGACGGGCACCTGTTCCACGAGTCGGTACGGGCGAACCTGCTGCTGGCCCGGCCCGGGGCGGACGAGGCCGAGATCTGGGAGGCCCTGCGCCGGTCCCGGCTGGACGGCCTCGTGGCCTCGCTGCCGGACGGGCTGGACACGGTGGTCGGCGAGCGCGGGTACCGGCTGTCGGGCGGGGAGCGGCAGCGCCTGACGATCGCCCGGCTGCTGCTGGCCCGGCAGCGGGTGGTGATCCTCGACGAGGCCACCGCCCACCTGGACTCCACCTCCGAGGCGGCGGTGCAGGAGGCGCTGGCCGAGGCGCTCTCCGGCCGGACGGCCGTGGTGATCGCGCACCGGCTGTCGACCGTACAGGCGGCGGATCTGATCCTGGTGGTCGAGGACGGCCGGATCGTGGAGCGGGGCACGCACCCGGAGCTGCTGGCGGCGGGCGGCCGGTACGAGGAGCTGTACCGGACCCAGTTCGCGGCGGCGGACGGGGCCGACAGCGCCGAAGCCGCCAAAGCCGCCGAGGCCGCCGCGCCGGGCGGCGCGACCCGGGCAACGGGAGCATGATGGCCGACGGGCCCGTCCCCTCGGGCCCCTGACGATCTTGGAGTGGGCGATGGACATCAAGCTGGAGCTGGTAGCCGTCCCGGTCACCGATGTCGACCGGGCAAAGGCCTTCTACGAACGGGTCGGCTTCAATGCCGATCACGACGTGACGGTGAGCGAGGACGTCCGCTTCGTCCAGCTGACCCCGCCCGGGTCGGCCTGCTCGATCGCCCTCGGCAAGGGCCTCACCCGGATGACCCCGGGCTCCCTGGACAACATGCAGGTCGTGGTCACGGACATCGAGGAGGCGTACGCCGACCTCAAGGGGCGGGGCATCGAGGTCACCGAGATCATCGACATGCCCTGGGGCTCGTTCGTCTACTTCTCCGACCCGGACGGCAACGGCTGGGCGGTCCAGCAGACCAAGCCCCGCGGGAGCTAGCTCCCGCGGCCGGCCACCGCCCACGCCCTCCGGCGTCGGGCCGCCTTACGGGGCGATCGGGAGCCGGCGCTTGTGCTCCGTGAGGTGGTAGCGGCGGACGATCGTGTCGAAGGCGCGCTCGTCGACCGGCTTGCCCTCCAGGAAGTCGTCGATGTCGTCGTAGGTGACGCCGAGGGCGTCTTCGTCGGCCTTGCCCGGGGCCAGGGTCTCCAGGTCGGCCGTCGGGGTCTTCCAGACCAGTTCGGCCGGGGCTCCCAGGAGGTCGGCCACGGCGCGGACCCGGCGCTTGGTCAGACCGGTGAGGGGGACCAGGTCGGCCGCGCCGTCGCCGAACTTCGTGAAGAAGCCGGAGACCGCCTCGGCCGCGTGGTCGGTGCCGACGACCAGGCCGTCGTGGGCGCCGGCCACCGCGTACTGGGCGATCATGCGCTGGCGGGCCTTGATGTTGCCCTGGACGAAGTCCTGGTGGTGGGCGTCCCGGAAGACGGTGCCGCCTGCGAGCGCGGCCTCCAGCGCGGCGTCGCTGGCGGGCTTGACGTCCACGGTCAGTACCCGGTCCGCCTGGATGAAGCCCAGGGCGAGCTGGGCGTCGCGCTCGTCGGCCTGGACGCCGTAGGGCAGCCGCATCGCGTAGAAGGTCGCCTCGTGGCCGGCCTCGCGGGCCCGTTCCACGGCGAGCTGGCAGAGCCGTCCCGCCGTGGTGGAGTCCACTCCCCCGCTGATCCCGAGCACCAGGGAGCGCAGGCCGGTGGAGGTGAGCCGTTCCGTCAGGAAGGCCACCCGGCGCTCGATCTCCCGCTGGGCGTCGAAGGCCTCCGACACCTCGAGTTCCCGGGCGATCTCCTGCTGCAGAACGGTGGACGCCGGCCGGCTCACGGCTGCTCCTCGTGGTCGATGGTCGTGTGTGCTCCCGCCGACCCTAGTCGAAGCCCCCGGACACCCCCTAGTCGTCCGGCGCCCTGACCGCCCCGGCGCCCTAGTCGTCCAGGAACACGATCCGGCGGGCCGGGCCCGCGGGGCCCTGGCTGGTGGCGGCCGTCACGCGGCCGGCCGGAACCGCGCGCTCGCGGCCCCAGGCTCGGATCTCCTCGATCTGCTCGGGGTTGTTCCGGCTGAGCGGGACCGTGTTGGCGAAGGTGTCCAGGACGAAGGCGGGCTTGAGGTTCTCCGTACCGCCCCCGAGGTAGACCTCGGCCCCGACGTCGTGCAGGGCCGCCTCGATGTCGGAGCCGGCGAACCCCTCGGACAGGTCGACGAGACGGGCCAGCTGGTCCGGGTCGGGGTCGGTCTTCAGGTAGCGCCGGTAGTAGATCCCGATGATCTCCGCGCGGTCCTCGGCGTCGGGCAGGTCCACGAAGAACAGCTCGTCGAAACGGCCCTTGCGCAGCAACTCCGGCGGCAGGCTGCGGACGTCGTTGGCGGTGGCCACGACGAAGGAGCGGGACTGGGACTCCTGGAGCCAGAACAGGAACTGCCCGATGATCCGCTGCGGGACGCCCGTGCCGTCGCCGGCCCCGGCGAGGCCCTTCTCGATCTCGTCGATCCACAGCACGCACGGCGCGACCCGGTCGGCCGTCTCCAGGGCCTCCCGGAAGCGGCCCTCGGACTCGCCGAGGTACTTACCGTGGATGGAGCCCATGTCCAGCCGGTACAGGGGAAGTTGCCACTGCGCGGCGATGGCCTTCGCGGACAGCGACTTGCCACAGCCGGGGACGCCGACCAGCAGCACCCCGCGCGGTGGCCGCAGGTCGGTGGCGCGCAGGTCGGCCTGGAGCAGCCGGCCGCGCCTCCGCAGCCAGTCGCGGAGGTTGGACAGGCCGCCGACCGTGTAGTCGGCGGGCTTGAGCGGCACCTTCTGCAGGCCGGTCAGGTCGTTGAAGATGCGGTCCTTGGACTGGGCGAGGACGAGGACGTCCCCCTCCTCCACCGACCCCTTGGCGGCGACGGTCGCCATCAGGTTGATGGCCTCGCCCTCGGTCACGCCGACGAGGAACTCGGACGCGCGGCGGATGTCCTGTTCGTCCCAGGCGATCGGGATGTGGCCCCGGTGGTCGTCGAGGAAGGCCGAGAGCGTCGCGTACATCTCGTCGGCGTCCGGCGGTTCGAGCTGGAGGCTCATGCCCAGGCGCTGGAGGCCGCTCCACACCGGGCTGTCGGTGATCAGGATGATGCTGCCCATGTTGGTGTCGGCGAGGCGGGCCAGTTCGGCGATGTGCCGGGTCAGCGGGGTGTCGGCGTCGAGCTCGTCGGGCTCGACGAGGATGAGGGTGGCGTTGGGGCGGGCGGTGAACTGGGTGGCCGCGTACTCCATGGCCCCGGTGAGCGAACGGTCGTCCATCAGCGGGCTGTTGGTGCGCAGGTCCCGCAGTCCGGTGGCCCGGGTGTATATCCAGAACGGCATGTTGCCGCGGCGCGCGTGGGTGGCGGCCGTGCGCACCAGCCGCAGGGCGCGCTGCTGCTCGATGGTGCGCATGCAGATGACCGGCACCCGGGCGGAGATGTAGCTGTCCAGGTCTCGGTGGCATTCGGCGTAGTTGGGCATGGGTGTACGGGTCTCCGATGACTCAGTCGGTGATGACGCGGCGGCGGGTCGGCGTGGCCGGGTCGTACGACCAGCCGCCCGGGGCGGGCGCGGCGGCCGGGGCGGTGGCGCCCGCCCCGGCGGCGGCGGACGCCGTGGTCAGCGGATTGTCGCGCAGGGTGCGGCGGCGCTCCTCGGCCCACGTCCGGTCGGTTCCCCGGCGTACGGCGCGCTCCAGCTGTTCCTCCAACTGCCGCTGGAGGCCCTCGATCTGGTCGTCGACCAGCTTGCGCAGCCGCGTACGCACGTCCTCGGGCAGCGAGGGGTGCGAGGCCAGTGCCCGGACGGCGTCGAAGCCGGGGCGGGACTGGACCAGGGCCCGGCCCGCGGCGAACTCGTCGGCCGCTTCGGCGAGTGCGCCGGTGAGGCTGTCCGCGCAGGCCTGGAGGCGGCGGCTGACGGCCTCGGTGAGCTGGTTGACGAGCCGGACCCAGGTCTCGTGGTGGAAGTCCTCGGGCCGCAGCCGCGGCAGCCGGGCGGCGGCGTCCCCGGTGCCCGCCGCCCCTTCCTCGGCCCAGCGGCGCAGGTGGTCGGTCCAGGTCTGGTAGTCACCGCCGTGGCCCCAGAGCGTGTTCAGGATTGCCTCCGGTTGGCGCCGGGGCGCCGGACGAGCTGTTCGCCGGGGGGCAGCGGGGACCATTCGGGCAGCCCCTCCACGATGCGGCGCAGGCGGGATGTGGTGCGTTCCTCGGCGGGTCCGGTGCCGGCGGCCCACAGCCGTCGCGACGGTGGTCCCTGCTCGGGGCTGGGCGTGGTCATGCCGGCTTTCCTTCCCGGGGTACGGTGCGTCCGCCGAACGGCGAGTTGCCGTCGGCCGCGGTGGACAGCGAGGCGATGAACTCCCGTACCCGGCCCTCGACGGCGTCGGCCTCGGCGTAGGCGTTCTGCCAGGTCGTCAGATCGGCCGAGGCTCCGGCCAGTTGGTGCAGGGCGTCCCGTTTGGCCTCACCGAGCAGCACCCGTGCGCTGTTCTGCGCCTGGCGGGCCTTGCTCGCGCCCTGATTGATCACGAGGGCGGCGACGGCGGCGACCAGCAGCGGGATCACGACCGCCGCGGCGGGGCTGCCGACGGCGTTGCCGATGAACAGGCCGAGCACGGCGACGAGTACGGCCACCGCCACCTTGCCCGCGTACCGGTAGCCGAGCGCGGCGATGAACGGGGCGGTGTGCTTGTCCCAGTGGGCGCCGAGGTCCTGCTGGAGCTCGGGCAGCGGGGTGCGGAAGGAACCGCCCCACTGGGGCAGCGTGAAGCTCTGCGAGCCGATCGGGTAGGTGGCGTCGAAGCGGGCCCACACGTCCTGCGGCACGGCCGCCCGGTAGTCGGCGGAGATGGCCTGGTGGGCGTGGTGGAACCAGTCCCGGCAGGCGGCGACGGCGAGCCGCCGGGTGGCCTGCGACGTGCCGATCGCGGACGGGTTGAGCGCGGCCGTGCTCTGTACGGTCAGGTAGTCGAGGGTCACGTCGTACGAGGCGGAGTCGGCGTCCGCGTCGGCCCGCGCCCGGGTGGTGTCCCCGTCGTGGGCGACGACCGCCTCCTGGTAGGCGAGGTCGCGGCGCAGCGGCAGTTCCTCGTTGTCGTACTCGGAGACCAGCCGGTCGAGGATGTCGTCGACGGCGTCCTCGATCCGGCTCGACGGGTGGTGCTCGGCGTCCGTGATCGCCGTGTACTTGTCGAGGACGGCCTGCTGCATGCGGGCCGCGGAGAGTACCTGGGCGAGCTGGGGCCACTGCGGTGACACCCGGTGGAGGAACGGGAACTCGTCGCCGGTCACGGTCGGGCAGAGCGTGCCGATCTCGGCGCGCCACCGCTCGATCTGGGCGTCCTGGGCACCCTCGTCGCCCGCGAGCAGCCCGTGCCATTCGTCCATGGTGTCCCGGAGCATGGCGCGGCCGGCCGCGCCGAACGCGCCCTGGGCGACCGACTCCAGGATGACGGCGAACTCGCGGCCGAGGGCGGCCGGGTCCTGCGCCATCAGGTAGTGGCGCAGCCAGCGGGTCGACTCGGCGTGCCGCCCCTGGCGGCGCAGGACGAGCGCGAAGAAGAGCGAGGTCCGGTCCGGGGAGCGGCGGAAGGACTCCTGTACGGCGCGTTCGCACAGCTGGGGGTCGTCGGAGGACCAGGCGGCGAGTGCGACGAGCGCCGGCGCGAGCCAGTAGCGCGGGGTCTGGAGCATCAGCTGGTCGCCGACCATGCGGACGGTGTCCTCGGCAACGAGGCCGATGTCGAAGGCCTGGAGCATGCCCACGGCGGTGCGCCGGACCACCTTGTGGTGCCCGAACTCGTGGTCGAGCTGGTCCTGGATGACGCCGACCTTGGTCTCCGCGCGTTGCAGCGCCGCCGTCAGCCTGGCCTGGTCGACGAACGCCCGGAACTCGTCGCGCAGTTGCTGGAGTTCGGTGCGGGTCTGCTGGGTCCCGGCCTCGACGGCGGTGACCTGGCCGGAGACGTGGCCGACCTGTTCGGCGACCTGGACGACGAGGCGGCTGACCTCGGCGACCTTTCTGTGGAGGGCGTAGTCCGTTTCCGTCACTGCTGGTTCCCCGATCGTCCGCTGGGCCGTACGACCGACCCGTTCGTCAGGACGGGCAGCACGAGCCCGTCGGAGTAGACCTCGACGCAGGCGTAACTGGCGTTGCGCGCCAGCATCCTGGCCTCGCCGTACGGCGCGGGCATCACATCACCAGGGGTGAAGTGCGTGAGGATGGTGCCGAAGAGGTCGAGGACGTGGTCCACGTACGGCGGGCCGAGCCAGCACTTGGCGACGTACCCGACCGGGGCGCTGTGGTGTTCGGCCTCGTAGTGCTCGCGGATCCAGTCGGCGAGCTGCCGGCGGGCCGTGTCGTCGAGGCCGGCGTCGAGCCGGGAGATGGCCCCCAGCAGCTCCGGAGACCGATTGCGCAGGCGGTCGGCGAGGCGGCCGGGGGCAGCGGCGGCGCCTTTGACCCCCGGCTCGGGTCCGGCTGTGGTGTGGAGGTCCTGCGCCGGTCGCACGACGCGGCGCGGACGCTCGATGTATCCCATGGTCTCCCCCGGATTTCATGAGCGGAGCACGCAGGCTAGTGACGTTGAGTCAATCATGCGACCGTTCAGCGGATTCGAGCCAATGGTGACCCGGAAGCGCCCGCGATCCGACCGGTTTTCGGCCAGTGGGACGGGCCGGGCGCCCGCAGACTGGTGCCATGGGGAAGGTTTACGCCCTGCTGGTGGGCATCAACGCGTACGGCGGTACCGACCGGGCGGATCTGAGGGGTTGTCTGAACGACGTGGCCGCGGCGCGCGCCGCCCTGGAGCGCCGGGCGCCCGGCCGGCTGGAGGTGCGGACCCTGCTGGAGGGCGCTGCCACGGCCGCGGCGGTGGAGGAGGCGATCCGCTCCCACCTCGGGCAGGCCGGCCCCGGTGACACCGCGTTGTTCTGGTTCTCCGGGCACGGTACGCAGTACGCGGCGCTGACCGCGCAGGAGCTGGCGGTCGAGCCGACCGGGCGCTGCCAGGCGCTTGTCTGCGCCGACGGGCCGCTGCCGGACAAGCGGCTGGGCCCGCTGCTCGACGGGGCGGCGGCGGGCGGCGCACAGGTGGTTGCGGTTCTGGACTGCTGCTTCTCCGGCGGCGCCACCCGCGAGAAGGGGGCGCGCGCCCGGTACCTGCCCCCGTCGCCCCACTGGCGCCCGGCGCCGGCGGGGCGGGACGCGAGCGGGCCCGACACCCGGCCGGCGCACCTGTTGCTGGCGGCGAGCCGGCTGGGGCAAGTCTCCTACGAGTGCGTGTTCCCCGAAGCCGGGGTGGCCCCGGACGGCGGCGGCGCCGGTGGTCCGGGCGTCCACGGCGTGTTCTCCCGGGCCCTGGTCGACGCCCTGTACCGCGCCGGGCCCGCGGCGACCGGCCGGGAACTGCTCGCCGAGGCCCACGCCCGGGTGCGGCGGCGGCTGGAGGGCCAGTACCCGGTGCTCTTCCCGGCCGAGCCCGGCGGGCTCGCGGACCGGCCGCTGCTGGGCGGGGCGGCCCGCACGCCGAGCCCCCACCTGCTCAGGCACGGCCCGGATGGCTGGGAGGTGGACTGCGGCCGGGCGCACGGGCTGACCGGCGGGGCCGGAACGGAGTTCACCGCGCCGGCGGGCCTCGTACGGGCCCAGGAGGTGGCCGCGGACCGCACCCTGGTCGAGCCGGACGGCTGGACTCCGGACCCTGAGGCGGTGTACCCGGTGGCGCTGTCGGCCCTGGCCCTGCCCCCGGCGGCCGTGGTGTTCTCCGGCGGGCGGGCGGCGCTGCCCGCCTCCCCGCTGCTGCGCGAGGTGCCCGAGGCCTCCGCGGAGGCGGAGCGGGCGGCGCCGCTGCTGCGCGTCGAGGTGCGGGACGCGCGGGCCCACGTACTGCGGCGCGACGGATCGCCGTACGTGGCCCCGCTCCCGATGGCCGGGGCGGCGGACGCGGCCCGCCTCGGGGACTGCCTGACCCGGCTGGCGCGCTGGTACCGGATCCGCGACCTCGACGCGGGGCTCTCGCCGCTGGGCGGGCACGTCCGGGTGGAGATCCTGCCGTGGGGCGACGAGGGCGCGCGCCCGCTCGTACCGGACGGGAACGGTGAGATCGTCCGGGAGTACGACGGCCCGCGCGAGCCGTGGGTGTCCGTACGGCTGCGCAACACCGGGCACCGGGTGCTGTGGTGCGTGCTGCTGGACCTCAACGACCGGTTCGGCGCCGGGTCCTCGCTGTTCCCCGGCCAGTTCATCGGGCCGGGGGGCACCGGGTACGCGCTCGACGGGGCGCCCGTGCAGCTGAGCCTGCCCGCGGCGCGGCGCACCGGGCCGGGGGCCAGTGTCCGGGACTGGCTGAAACTCATCGTGACGGAGGACGAGTTGAACACCGTGCCGTTCCACCTCGCCTCCTGGGATCCGGACGCGTGGACGCCGGAGGAAGCGGGGCGGCGCGGCGACTTGGCAGACGGCCTGCTGCGGCTGACCGCGCCGCCCGGGAGTGCGACGGGCGGCCGGGACGTGGGCCCGGTGCACGGGGGTGGGCCGGGCCAGTGGGCGACGCGCACGGTGGCGCTGCGCACGGTGTTCCCCGGCTGAGGAACCCCGGGCGGGGGACCCTCACTGCCCCAGGTGCGTGAATCCCGCCCAGGCGCTGAGATCGCGGGGATCCAGGTCCGCCAGCCGGTCGGCGAGGACCGGTGGCAGCTCCGGCGGCACGGCCCGGTCCGGATCCAGCACCCACAGCTGCGCGCGCCGCAACGCCCGGGCGGGCGGCTCCTGTTCGCGGCGCAGGAAGTGGTGGGTCATGAACATCAGCACGGAGGTCGCCTCGTCCGGCACCGGCCACAGTGAGCCGATCACGGACCGGGTGCCGGCCACCAGGAACGCCGAGGCCAGGCTGTACGCCTCGTTGTGCCCGCGCCCGGAGACCTGGCTGCGGCAGGCGGCGAGGACGACGAGCCCGAGCCGGCCGGGGAGCGAGTCGGCCAGTTCCTCGGCGGTCAACTCGCCGCCCTTGAGGGAGAGGTAGGAGCTGCGGGGCCGGTTCTCGGCGACCGTGCCGTGGCAGGCGAGGTGCAGGACGGCCCCTTCATCGCCCTCGCGCCGCAGCCATTCGGCCACCTGCTGCGGGGTGCCGTCCCCGGTGCTCAGGCCGAGGAGGCGGCCGCCGGGGTAGAAGGCGCGCTGCACGGCGTCGGCCTCCTCGCCCGCGTAGTGCAGGTCTCCCGTCGGGTTGCCGACGATCAGGGCGGTCTCGGTGTGCGGGTGGTGCGGGCGTGCCGCGACCTCGCAGAGCAGCCGCGCGGAGGGGGCGTACGAGATCTCCGCCTCCTCGATGGCGTGCCGGCGGCGGCCGCTCCCGTCCTCGCTCCAGGCGGCGTGCCAGGGGACCAGGCCGAGCGAGCCCATGGGCAGCAGGACCAGCCGGGCCACCCGGCCCGGCCGGTCGGGCACGGCGAAGAGGTCGAACAGCGGCCGGACGGCGGCGTACCAGGCCCAGGAGCACAGCCGGTCGAGCTGCTCGCGCAGCGGGAGCCGCCCGGGCCCGGCGCCCTGGGCCGCGCCGGGGGCGTCCCAGCCGGGTACCGGCCCCAGGTCGCGTCCGGTGCGGGTACCGGGGACGTAGTCGCGCAGCGGTGCGGCGTCCTCGGTGAGCCTCGGCAGCGGCACGGCGTGGATGTCGCCCCCGGCGGTGACGACGAGGGCGCTGCCGGGACCGAGGAAGGAGGCGGGGACGAGGTAGACGAGGGCGTCCTTGCGCAGGGAGCGCAGCCGTTCGCCGATCTCGGCCGCGCCGGGCGGGTCGAGCAGGGAGCCCGCCGCGGCGGCGAGGACCGCCAGCACTTCGCGGCGCAGGGCCGTGGGGACGGCGTCCGCCTCGGCCCCCGCGCCCCGCCACGCCCCGGCGAGGTCCTCCCGGCCGGCCGCGGCGAGCAGGTCGGGGACGGAGCGGCTGGTCGTCGCCGTGTGCAGGACCAGGCCCCGGCAGGCGTCGAGGGCCTGGACGGCCTCCTCCAGGGCGCCGTCGGCCAGGCACCAGCGGACCACTTCCTCGGAGTTCTCGCCGGCCAGCCGGACCGCGTCGGCCGCGTCGTGCGTACCGGACTGGAGCAGCGCGGCCCACACGTAGCCGCGCAGGGAGTCCATGCCGAGCCGGCGGCCGGTCTCGCGGTCGGCGCGGGAGGCGTGGGGGCGCGCCCGGTAGGCGCGGCCGAGGGGGAAGGCGGTGTACGCCCAGAGCCGGTGCTCGGGACCGCCCATGAGGTCGACGGCGCCTTGGAGGAGCACGATCGCCCGCTCCAGGTCCCGGAGCGCCTGGCGGTCGACGATGCGGCCGGCGACCTGCGGGGCGGCCATGGCCAGGGTGCAGTAGAGGGTGCCCGCGGTGGAGGTGAAGCGCACCCGGGATTCGCTGCCCTCCTTGCTCAGTTCCCGCGCCTCCTCGACGAGCGCCAGCGCTTCCCTCAGTCGCGGGAGGTCGGCGGGCTGGAGGAAGTCGCGCATCCACGCGGTACCGATGTCACCGAGCAGGTTGGCGCGGACCGGGCGCGGGTACGTGGCGGCCTTGGCCCGCAGTTCCGCGGCCGACGGGCGACCGGCGGGCGGCTTGGTCCGCGGGGCGCCGGCCCGGTGCGCCAGGTCCTCCCGGGCGACGCGGGCGGTCTCGAACTGGGCCCAGACCTCGATCCAGGCCAGGTCGTCGCGCGGCAGCTCCGCGACGGCCTCGGCGACCTCGGCCAGATGCCGGTCGGCGGCGCCGAGATCGCCGCGTTTGGCGGCGATGAGGGTCTGCGCGGTGCCCTGCTGGCACCTCCACTGGAGGCGCAGCCGGGGTGACAGTTCCAGGGCGTCCGTCATGCCCACCCAGTTGTCCACCGCGGTGGCGAACCCGCCGGTGGCCCCGCTGTACTGCTCCCCCATGGCGAGCGCCGTCTGCTGCGCGTAGGCGATCCAGGGGTCGTCCAGGCCCGCCTCGCGGGCAGCCGCGAAATGCTCCTGCGCCTCGGCGAGGCGCCCCGGATCGCCGGAGATGCCCTGGCTGAGCCGTCGCATGCCGAGGAGGGCGTGCCCGCGCGCCCGCCACTCGGGGTGCTGTCGGGCGTATTCCTCGACGACCCGCGTCACCTCCGCCTCGCGGTCCTCGCCGAACCGGTCGCCGTGCGGGTCGATCATGTGGATGGCGCCGAGGAACATGGCCGCGGTCTCCGCCTGCTCCCGGCTCCCCGGTTCGAGTGTCTGCCACTTCCGGTAGAACGGGCCGATCCGGCTCTCCCAGCGCCGCCGGGCCTCCGGGGTGTCGGCCAGCATCAGGTTGTCGGACCCGAAGTCGAGGGCGGTCCCGCTCTGGACGCCGTCCAGCAACTGGCGGAATATGCGGTTCACCTCCTGCGGCGCGATGTCGGGCGGCCCGTCCTCCGGCAGCCGCATCTGCGCGTCCATGAGGATCATGAGGGCGTAGTCACGCTCCTGGGCGGTGAGTTCCTCGTCCGGGAGGGCGAGGCGCAGCGCGCGGACAGCGGCGCGAAGCCGCTCGGGCTCGGGTGAGCTGTCGTGGCGCAGGCTCTGGCCGATGCCGAGAGCCAGCGCCGCCCGGGTGGGCTTGCCGTCCCGTTCCGGCTGCCACCGGTCCAGCGCCCGGGTGAGCATCTCGATGCCCCGGTCCAGCAGGTTCGGCCGGTCCTGGACCATGCCCCGCGCGCAGAGCAGCCGGCCGAACGTGTCGAGCTGGAGCACGGCCAGCCCGTCCATGTCCCGCGGTCCCGCGACGAGGGCCGCGAGGTCCGCCTCGGCGAGGGCGCCCTGCGCCTCGTCCTGCCAGTTGACGGCGATCACCGTGCGGATGAAGGTGATCCGCAGGTCCGCGTCGCGCACCCACTGCGGCGGCGGGCCGCCCTGCGCGCGTACGTCGGCCAGCGCGGCGGCCGTTTCCTCGCGGGCCTCCTCCAGCATGGCCCGGTCCATGGTGTGGTACCCCTGCAGGGCCAGCGCCATGGCCCTGCTCTGGCGCAGGAGCGGAGCGGGATCCGTCGCCGCCCCGTCCCGGGCCCCGACGACCAGGGTGTAGTACCGGACCGAGTTGGCGAACGAGGGCGCGCCGCCGCCGAGCACGCCGTGGCGCAGCCACAGGTAGCCCAGGGCGGCGTGGAGGTCGGCGTCGCCGGCCTCCGCATGGTCGAGGGCGTTCTGGTTGCGGTACAGGGCCGCGTCGAGGAGTTCCCGGTCGTCCTCGGCCGCCTCGTAGCGGGTCTTGGTGGCGAAGGCGAGCAGCCGGCGGGCGACGGAGGCCGCGCCGTCGAGGTCCGGGTCGTCCGGCAGACCGGCCAGGCCCCGCTCCGCCAGGTCGTGGAAGCGCTCCAGCAGCTCCGGGCCCGGCTGTTCGTCGTGGCGCAGGCCGAGCAGGTGGGCGTACCTGACCCGCCGGAGCGGCCAGTCGGGCCCGTCCTGGGGTCCGGCGCCCCGGAAGGCGTGTGCGAAGGCCTCGGCGGCGAGCTCCCGGTCCTCCGGATCGCCGTGCGCCCCGTACAGCAGATAGCTCAAGTCCCCCGCCCGCCCGCACAGTTCGCGGGCGCGCGGATCACCGGACGGGAGGGCGGCGAGGCCGGCCATGACGGCGTCGCGGTCGGCCCGCCACGCGGCGGGCTGGTCGGGCTGGCCCTGGTCCACTGGTCGTCGTCCCCCTTACGGCGCGAGTCGCGCGTGGTACGGAAGCAGGGCCTGGTCGAGCCAGCGCCGCCCCTCGGGGGTGGCGAAGTCGACGGGCGCGTCT
The DNA here is from genome assembly GCF_026339935.1 of Streptomyces sp. NBC_01551. NCBI lineage: Bacteria > Bacillati > Actinomycetota > Actinomycetes > Kitasatosporales > Streptomycetaceae > Streptomyces > Streptomyces sp. NBC_01551. The sequence continues at coordinate 6,518,555 of NZ_JAPEPX010000001.1, read as the reverse complement.
GCCGTTTCGGCGAGCAGGCCGGGCGGGCAGCGGTCGGCGAACAGGACCAGCGCCCGCTCGCCGGGCTCACGTTTCGAGGACCAGAGGAACCCCTGCGCCCAGGGGTCGGTGTGGCGGCGGATCCAGTGCGCCCAGTCCCTGGTGTACGGGTAGTCGCGGGCCTCCGCCTGCACGAGCCAGCTGTCCTGGTGGACGGCGGCCAGGTCCTGCCCGGTGACGAGCGAGACCACGTCCGCGGCGGCCGTGAGCCGCAGCACGGACAGCCGGCGGCCCGTGACGGACACCCGGGGCACGAGGCGCGCCCCGCCCGACGGGTCGAAGGGGAGCGAGTGCAGCACGGTCTCGCTGACCGCCGCTTCGGGGGTGAGCCCGGCATAGAGGTGCCCGTACACGTCGCAGGAGGTGGAGTCGAACCGCCCGCCCCCGTAGAGGCAGTGGGAGGGCACGGGGTTGAAGGAGTCCGCGCCGCGCCGGGAGGAGTGCACCCGGTACAGCGGGGTGCCGGCGGCGAGGGTCACCTTGGCCGGGGTCCCGCCCGGCTCGGCGGGCGGCCGGTAGTTGGGCACGTCCTACTCCCCCTCGGTCAGTAACTCTGCGGCGGAGACGAGGCGTTGTTCCTGCGGGGTGCCGAGCAGCCGTGCCGGTACGCCGTCCAGCCAGCCGTTCGGGGAGAGCCACCAGTCCGCAGCGCCCCAGGGGTCGTGGTCCGCGTCCAACAGGGCGTTCACCTCGCGGACCAGCGGGCGGGCCCGGCCGTCGGCGGCGAACTGGAAGGCGGGGAGCCGGATGACTCCGCCGGCGCCGTGCAGCCGGATGAGACCAGGGGCGTACGGGTCGCATCCGCCCTCCAGGGCTTCGGCGTCACCGAGGGAGGGCGCGGCGAGCAGACGTTCGCGGACCTCGCCGAGCACCGGGCCGACCATGCGGTGGCCGTCGAGGACGAGGACGGCCAGGTCCTCGGCGCTGAAGCCGAGATGGCCGGCGGTGACGGCGTCGGTGGGCGCCGGGGTCGCGGTCAGGCGGCTCTCGCCGGGGAACCGGTCGGGCAGCTGCTCGCCCAGCAGCCGGGCGGCCAGCAGCGCGGCGCGCTCGGCCGCCTCCGGGTCGGCGATCCGCAACGCGGCGAGCAGCAGCGCGAGTTGGCGCAGGGCCTCGGGGGCCAGCCGGGGGTGCAGCTCGTCCCATTCGGCGGCCGCGGCGGCGAGCCTCGCGTAGGGGTTCGCCGGGCCCGCCGGGTCGGCGTGATGGGCGGGGTTGGTCACGTCAGGTTTCCGTTCACGGGCCGTGTTCCTCGGTGGGAGCCAGTAACTCTGCCACGAGCAGGGCCCGTTCGGGCCGCCGGACGAGGAAGTGGACGTCCCAGTCGCCGCCCCGCGCCAGTTCGGCCTCGACGGCGGCCCAGACGGCGGCGAAGCTCTCGGTCGCGGTGAGCCCGCCGCGTCCGGCTCCCAGCAGGGGCAGGCAGAGCGACCTGAGCGGGGGCCGGCCGGCGTCGGCGGACCGGCCGTTCTCCTCGGCGAGGAGGGCGAACACGCGGGTGACGGCCCGGGTGACGTCGGCGGGCTGCACGTCGTAGTCGTTGGTGCCGGGGCGGGGCACGGCCACGGCGGCGTGGTAGATCCGGCGGATGCCCTGCCAGGCGAGGGCTCCGGCGTCGGTCGGGGCCACGGTGCCGGGTGCGACGGGCAGTCCGGGCGCGGTGAACCGGTCGGTCCAGGCGCGGAGTTCGTCGCGGACGCGGTCCTCGACGAGCCGCCCGGCCGGGTCGCGGACGGCGCCGGCGCGGCGCAGGGATGCGGCGACGGAGGACTTGTAGGGCTCGGGCAGGGCGAGGTGGGTGTTGGACGGGGAGACGACCACGTCGATGTCGCGCAGCAGGTCCACGGCGTGCACGTGCAGGGTGACCTGGCGGTCGTGGCCTCCGGCGCGCACGGGCATCCGGTGGTGGCTGGGGGTGAGCGGGCGCGGCCGCACGGACGGTTCGGCGCCGGCCGGGGCGGTAGGGCGGTCCGCCGCGGTCTGCTCCGCGGCGCCGGAGGCGAGGCGTACGAGCTGCTCGGCGACCTGGCCGAGCACCATCAGCTCCTGGTTCTTGCGGAACCGCTCCACGCTGACGCCGTAGACCTGCGCGGCCCGTCGGCGCCGGTCGGCGGGCGGCCAGTCCCGGGTCCCCTGAGCCAGCCCGAGGCTGTACTCGGCGGCCTCCTGGAGGGTCCCGCCGCCCATCGCGGCCACGGCGGTGCGCAGCAGCCGCTCGACGGCGGGGAAGCGCGGCTCTCCGGGGCTCCCCTCCCCCGGACCGACCGACATGCCGGTGAGCACAGGAAGCCTGAGCTCACGCAGTCGGACGATCCCGGCCCGCCGCACTTCCCTCACCTCCGCGAGGACCGCCCCGTGATCGGGCAGTTGTGTGAGCGACATGGCGGAAGGATCGCACCGCGCGTGTCACCCCTACAAGCCGGATCCGGCCCTCTTCCTCCATGCTCCGGTGCCGACGGGTCGGAGTCCGGTCGCGGGGCGGTCGAGGACGGTCGGATTCCGGGCGGGTTCGGGGCGGGGGGCGGTCGCCGCCACGACACCGCCGGACGAGAGGCCCGGGCCGGGACGCTGCGCGGGCCGCGGGAGACCGGGCTGGGGCCGGCGGGCCATGGACAACCCGTGTCTCCGGGCGAAGACGGCCGCCGCCTACTTCGCGGGCTTCCCGGACGCCTGACCCCTGCGGGAGCCCCTGGCCCGGGACCCGGCCCGGGACCCCGGCCGCGCGCCGACGTACGCCGCGAGGTGCTCCCCCGTCAGCGTGGCCCGGGCGGCGACGAGATCGGCGGGCGTGCCCTCGAAGACGACCCGGCCGCCGTCGTGCCCGGCGCCGGGGCCGAGGTCGATGATCCAGTCGGCGTGCGCCATCACCGCCTGGTGGTGCTCGACGACGATGACCGACTTGCCGGAGTCCACCAGCCGGTCGAGCAGCCCGAGCAACTGCTCGACGTCGGCGAGGTGCAGGCCGGCGGTCGGCTCGTCGAGGACGTAGATCCCGCCCTTCTCGGCCATGTGCGTGGCCAGCTTGAGCCGCTGCCGCTCGCCGCCGGACAGGGTGGTGAGCGGCTGGCCGAGGCTCAGGTAGCCGAGCCCGACGTCGGCGAGCCGGCCGAGGATGCGGTGCGCGGCCGGCGTGCTCGCCTCGCCCGCGCCGAAGAACTCCTCGGCCTCGGTCACCGGCATCGCCAGCACCTCGCTGATGTCGCGGCCGCCGAGGTGGTAGTCCAGTACCGCCGCCTGGAACCGCTTGCCCTCGCAGTCCTCGCAGGTGGTGGCGACGCCGGCCATCATCGCCAGGTCGGTGTAGATGACGCCGGCGCCGTTGCAGGTGGGGCAGGCGCCCTCGGAATTGGCGCTGAACAGCGCCGGCTTGACGCCGTTGGCCTTGGCGAACGCCTTGCGGACCGGGTCGAGCAGCCCCGTGTACGTCGCCGGGTTGCTCCGCCTGGACCCGCGGATCGCACCCTGGTCGATCGACACCACGCCCTCCCCGGCCGGGATCGACCCGTGCACGAGCGAGCTCTTGCCGGAGCCCGCGACACCGGTGACGACGGCGAGCACCCCGAGCGGGATGTCGACGTCGACCTCGCGCAGGTTGTTCGCCGTCGCGCCGCGGATCTCCAGGGTGCCGGTGGGCTCGCGCACCGTGTCCTTGAGGACGGACCGGTCGTCGAAGTGGCGGCCGGTGATGGTGCCGCCGGCCCGCAGCCCCTCGACGGTGCCCTCGAAGCAGACGGTGCCGCCGCCGGTGCCGGCGCCGGGGCCGAGGTCGACGACGTGGTCGGCGATCGCGATGGTCTCCGGCTTGTGCTCCACGACGAGGACCGTGTTGCCCTTGTCGCGCAGCCGCAGCAGCAGGTCGTTCATCCGCTGGATGTCGTGGGGGTGCAGGCCGATGGTGGGCTCGTCGAAGACGTAGGTGACGTCGGTGAGCGAGGAGCCGAGGTGGCGGATCATCTTGACGCGCTGCGCCTCGCCGCCCGACAGCGTGCCCGACGGCCGGTCGAGCGCGAGGTAGCCGAGGCCGATCTCCACGAACGAGTCGAGGGTCTGGCGCAGCGCGGCGAGCAGCGGCGCCACCGAGGGCTCCCGCAGGCCGCGGACCCATTCGGCCAGGTCGCTGATCTGCATGGCGCAGGCGTCGGCGATGCTGATCCGCTTGATCTTCGACGACCGGGCGCCCTCGGCGAGCCGGGTCCCGTCGCACTCGGGGCAGGTGGTGAAGGTGACCGCCCGCTCCACGAACGCCCGGATGTGCGGCTGCATCGCCTCCTTGTCCTTCGACAGGAACGACTTCTGGATCTTCGGGACCAGCCCCTCGTAGGTGAGGTTGACCCCGTTGACCTTCACCTTGGTGGGTTCGCGGTAGAGGAAGTCCTGCATCTCCCTCTTGGTGAACCGGGCGATCGGCTTGTTCGGGTCGAGGAAGCCCGACTCGGCGTAGATCCCCACGGTCCAGACGTTGTCCGACTTCCAACCGGGGATGGTGAAGGCGCCCTCGGCGATCGACTTGGAGGCGTCGTAGAGCTGGGTGAGGTCGATGTCGGAGACGGCGCCGCGGCCTTCGCAGCGGGCGCACATGCCGCCGGTGCGGTTGAAGGTCGCCTTGACCGTCTTCCCGGCGCCGCGCTCGACGGTGATCGCACCGCTCGCCCTGACCGAGGGGACGTTGAAGGCGTACGCGCTGGGCGGGCCGATGTGTGGTGTGCCGAGGCGGCTGAAGAGGATGCGGAGCATCGCGTTGGCGTCGGTGGCGGTGCCGACCGTGGAGCGGGGGTCGGCGCCCAGCCGCTGCTGGTCGACGATGATCGCGGTGGTCAGCCCTTCGAGTACGTCCACCTCGGGGCGCGCCAGCGTGGGCATGAAGCCCTGGACGAAGGCGCTGTACGTCTCGTTGATCAGCCGCTGCGACTCCGCGGCGATCGTGTCGAAGACCAGCGAGCTCTTGCCGGAGCCGGAGACACCGGTGAACACGGTCAGCTTGCGCTTGGGGATCGCGACGCTGACGTCCTTGAGGTTGTTCACGCGTGCGCCGTGCACCCGGATCAGGTCGTGCGGCGCGGGCGACGACGGCGTGGTCTTGGTGGTCCTGCTCATCGCTCTCCGTACCGGTCGTTACGCGCGTACCTGGTTGAAGCGCAGCATGTTGCCGGAGGGATCGCGGAACGCGCAGTCGCGGACGCCGTACGGCTGGTCCACCGGTTCCTGGAGCACTTCGCCGCCGGCGTCGCGGATGCGCGCGAAGGCGGCGTCGACGTCGTCGGTGGAGAAGATCACTCCGCGCAGCATGCCCTTGGCCAGCAGCTCTGCCATCGCCTGCTTGTCGGCGGGCGAGGCGTTCGGGTTGGCGAGGGGCGGTTCGAGGACGATCGCGACGTCCGGCTGCGCCGGGGCGCCGACGGTCACCCAGCGCATGCCCTCGAACCCGACGTCGTTGCGCACCTCCAGGCCGAGGACGTCGCGGTAGAAGGCGAGTGCCTTGTCGTGGTCGTCGACGGCGATGAAGCACTGGGAAAGGTTGATTTCCATGCGTTTCACGCTAAGGGCGGGGGGCCGGTTTCGCTTCCCCACCCTTGACCGGGCGCGTGTGGATCTTGGCGACGCAGGCCGGGATTGCGGCGCCGTCGTCGTGGCTGCGGGCCCGGTAGGCGCTCGGACTCTCACCGACCAGCTCGGTGAACCGCGAGCTGAACGATCCGAGCGAGGTACAGCCCACCGCGAAGCAGACCTCGGTCACCGACAGGTCACCCCGCCGCAGCAGCGCCTTGGCCCGCTCGATCCGGCGCGTCATCAGGTAGCTGTACGGCGTCTCCCCGAAGGCGGCGCGGAAGCTGCGGGAGAAGTGCCCCGGTGACATGAGCGCGTAGCGCGCCAGCGCCGGCACGTCCAGCGGCTCGGCGTACTCGCGGTCCATCCGATCCCGTGCCCGGCGCAGCCGGACGAGGTCCTCCAACGTCATGGCACCACCATCCCACAGCGCCGGCCACCTCCGGTTCGCGGAGTCCCGAGCCGGCGCCGGCCCCCGCGTGGCTACCTAAGGCGCGGCCGGTTCACCATGGGCAGTCGCGGCGGTCTGGGCAGTCGGGGCCAGGACGTCGAGTTCGTCGAGGGCGCCTGCCGCGATCTCGCCGGTCAGGGCCTGCGCGCGCACCGCGTCGCCCTCGCGGATCGCCTCGGCGACCCGGACGTGGAGGGTGACGGCGGCCGGGTCGGGGTCGTCGAACATCACCGCGTGCTGCGTGCGGCCTGTGAGGACCTCGGCGACGACGTCGCCGAGCCGGGCGAACATCTCGTTGCCGGAGGCGTTCAGCACGATGCGGTGGAAGGCGATGTCGTGGCGCAGGTAGCCCTCCAGCTGGTGGCCGCGCGAGGTGCGGACCATGCCGAGGGCCGCCTCGGTGAGTTCGGCGCACTGCTCGGCGGTGGCCCGGGCGGCCGCGAGGCCGGCCGCGACCGGCTCGATCGCCGAGCGCAGCACCGTCAGGGAGCGCAGCTGGCGCGGCCGGTCGGCGCCGGCCAGCCGCCACCGGATGACCTGCGGGTCGTAGACGTTCCACTCCTCGGCGGGGCGCACGGTGACGCCGACCCGGCGGCGCGACTCGACCAGTTGCATCGATTCCAGCACCCGGACCACTTCCCGCACGACGGTCCGCGAGGCCCCGAACCGCTCGGCGATCTCGTCGGTGCGCAGCACGCTGCCGGGCGGGTTCTCCCCCGCCGTGATCGCGAGGCCGAGGGTGTCCAGTACACGGATGTGGAGGCCTTCGGTGGTCATGGCGTAAGCGTACGGTGACGCCCAGCCCAACTAAAGGTGTGATGTTTTACCTTCGACTCATGAATAAGTACTACTTAATGCGCTTCAGTGGTGCCACACCAGACCGATGTCAACGACGACAGCGACGAGCAGGACAGTGAGGTACGACGTGGTCACCCAGCGCGTCATCGTGGTGATGGGCGTGGCTGGCACGGGCAAGACGACCGTGGGCCGGCTGCTCGCGGACGCGCTCGGCCTGCCGTACGCGGAGGGCGACGCCTTCCACCCGGCGGCCAACGTCGCCAAGATGTCGGCGGGCACCCCCCTCGACGACGCCGACCGGTGGCCCTGGCTCGACGCCGTCGGCGAGTGGATCCGCGATCGGGCCGGCCGAGGGGGCGGCGTGGTCGCGGCCTCGTCCCTCAAGCGCGTCTACCGCGACCGGCTGCGCACCTGCGCCCCCGGGGCGGTCTTCGTCCACCTCACCGGCGAGCGCCCGCTGATCGAGGAACGCATGGCCGCCCGCACGGGCCATTTCATGCCCGCCGCGCTGCTCGACTCGCAGTTCGCCACCCTCGAACCGCTCGCGCCGGACGAACTCGGTGTGGCCGTCGACGTGTCCGGAACCCCCGAAGAGATCACCGAACGGGCGCTCGCCGCGCTCCGCCGGCTCCCCGTCCCCCAGAACTGAGGAACCGTCACCGTGACCAGTCTCAGCGTCGAGACTCTGGCAGCGGCCGCCACCGAGCCGATCACCTCGGCCGGCAACGCGCAACTGGGCATAGCCGTCCTCGGCGGCATAGCCGTCATCGTCCTGCTCATCAGCCGGCTGAAGCTGCACGCCTTCCTGGCCCTGACCGTCGGCTCGCTCGCCCTCGGCGTGTTCGCGGGCGCCCCACTGGCCAAGACCATCACCAGCTTCACCGCCGGGCTGGGCGCGACCGTCGCGGGCGTGGGCGTACTCATCGCCCTCGGTGCGATCCTCGGCAAGCTCCTCGCCGATTCCGGCGGCGCGGACGAGATCGTGGACACCATCCTGGCCAAGGCCAAGGGCCGCGCCATGCCGTGGGCGATGGTGCTGATCGCCTCCGTGATCGGACTGCCGCTCTTCTTCGAGGTCGGCATCGTGCTGCTGATCCCGGTGGTGCTGCTGGTGGCCAAGCGCGGCAACTACTCCCTGATGCGGATCGGCATCCCCGCGCTCGCCGGCCTCTCGGTGATGCACGGCCTGATCCCGCCGCACCCCGGCCCGCTCGTCGCCATCGACGCGCTGCACGCGAACCTGGGCGTCACCCTCGCCCTCGGCGTGCTCGTCGCCCTCCCCACGGTGATCATCGCGGGGCCGCTGTTCTCCCGGTACGCGGCGCGCTGGGTGGACATCCCGGCCCCCGAACACATGGCGCCGCAGCGCCCGTCGGCCGAGCCGGCGCACCGCCCCCGGTTCGGGGCGACGGTCTTCACCGTGCTGCTGCCGGTGGCGCTGATGCTGGTCAAGGCGTTGGTCGACATCGTGGTCAACGACCCCGCCAACGCGGTGCAGCGGGTCACGGACGTCGCGGGCTCCCCGCTGATCGCGCTCCTCGCGGCGGTGCTGGTGGGCATGTTCACGCTGGGCCGGGCCGCCGGCTTCACCCGGGAGCGGATCTCGGTGACGGTGGAGAAGTCCCTCGCGCCGATCGCCGGCATCCTGCTGATCGTGGGCGCGGGCGGCGGTTTCAAGCAGACCCTGATCGACGCCGGTGTCGGCCAGATGATCCTGGAGCTGTCGCAGAGCTGGGCGATACCGACCCTGCTGCTGGCCTGGCTGATCGCCGTGGCCATCCGGCTGGCCACGGGCTCGGCGACGGTGGCCACCATCTCGGCGGCCGGCCTGGTGGCCCCGCTCGCGGCGGGCATGTCGACCACCGAGACCGCCTTGCTGGTCCTCGCCGTCGGGGCGGGCTCGCTGTTCTTCAGCCACGTCAACGACGCCGGATTCTGGCTGGTGAAGGAGTACTTCGGGATGACCGTGGGCCAGACCCTGAAGACCTGGTCGGTGATGGAGACCATCATCTCCGTGTGCGGCCTGGGCTTCGTGCTCCTGCTCTCCCTCGTCCTGTAGGGCCCGCGCCGGATTCAGAACCTCTTGTACGTCGGCCGGTGCGGCCGGGTTCCCGGCCCGAGCCGCGACGCCGTCAGGCGGAGGCCGTCCGCCGCGGTGGCACACCGCAGCGCCAGGGCGGAGACTTCCGCGCGGAAGGCCTCCGCCTCCGGTCCCTCCCAGTCCAGTTCGGCGGCGGCCAGCCGCAGCCGCGCGGCGTGCGCGCGCAGGGCGGTCGCGTGCCCGCGCAGCCACTCGGCCGGACCGGGCGGGTGCGGGTGGCGGCGGGGGGCTTCGGGAAGGTGGGTCACGGGCCCCTCCAGGGAGCACGGGCCGGGCGGAGACCGCCGGGGCGGGGTGTTCACGGCGCGGAGACCTCCCGGCCGAGGTCCTGGTCGCCGCGGTCCCGGGCGCCGCGGTCCCGGTCGAACAGGGCCCGGCAGGCGGCGCCGAGGCCGAGCAGCGGCTCGGCGGCCATCGCCCGGCCGGTGGCCACCTGCCACCCGGCGTGGTCGTTGAACGGGTTCCCGTCGGTCAGCGCGTTCCAGGCCAGGATGTCCGCGAAGGACGGGGTCAGCATCCCGAACGCGTGCTCGGCGCCCCGCTCGCGCATGACCGCGCGGAACGTCCGGACCGCGTCCGCCTGCCGGCCCTCCCCGACCGCCGCCAGGATCGCGGCGGCGTCCGGGTCCGCCGGCGGCCCGGGGAACCCGGCGCGCGCCGCCCGGATCCTGGCCCTCAGTCCGCAGACGGCGATGCTGATCGCCAGGCTCTCCCGGCCCGCGAGGACCCCGGCGAGCCGCCCGGCCCCGGCCACGCCCCGCCCGCGCAACGCCCAGCCCAGCCCCGCCGGGTCGGTGAGGGTGCGCAGCAGGGTCCGCCAGGCGAGCCGTTGCCCGCTCCCGCGGCCGCCCCGGCCGCCCCACCCCAGCGCCGAGACCGGCAGACGGCTCCCGAGGGCCAGTTCGGAGGCGTACCGGGCCGCCTCGCCGACCGCGTCCGCGGCCTCGGCGAGCTCCCGGCACAGGGCGTCGAGCTGGTCGACGTCCGGTTCGGTGGGGAGGGACGTCACGGCGTCGGGCATGGGTTCCTCGCGGGTCGTCAGCGGCGGGTGAGCATGAGCCGGATGCCCTGCGGGTCCAGGGTCGCGGGCAGGGGCCCCAACGGGTCGAGGACCGGCCGGGTCCCGGCGACCCGGTGGCCGCGCAGCACCTCGGCGCAGAGCGCGGCGGTGACCAGCAGCCCGAGCTGATCGCCGGGGCAGCGGCCCGCGCCGTGGCCGAACGGGGCCATCCGGATGTCCCGGTCGGCTCCCCGGTCGGTCCACCGGCACGGCACGAACGCGTGCGCGGCCGGTACGTGTTCGGGGTCGCGCTGGTGGAAGAGCGCGGGCAGCAGGACGGAGGTCCCGGCGGGGTAGCGCACACCCCGCCATTCGGTCGCGGCCCGGGTGACCCGGATCAGGTCGGGCACCACCGGGTAGAGCCTCAGGGATTCCCGTACGCAGGCCCGCAGCCGGGGCAGTTCGCCCCGTCCGCCACTGCCCGCGCGGGCCTCGGCGGCGGCCGCGTCCTGTTCGCCGGGATGGGCGCCGAGGAGCAGCAGCGTGCGCAGCAGCGTCGCCGGGAGGGTGTCCATGGCGAGCAGCCAGCGGCGCGCCTGCGCGGCGAGTTCACCCGGACCGGCCGCGGCGGCCGCCCGCACCGCTCCGGCCGGCTCCGCCATGCTCCGGCGGGCCCGTCCGACGAGGGTGTGCGGCTCGGCGTAGGCGGCGTACTGCGCGATCCGGGCGGTGGCCCGCTCCTGGACGGCGCGCTCGGCCCGGGCCCGGGTGGGGCGCGGCCCCATCCCGTCGCCCTCGCCCCGCAGCCGGCGCAGCCAGCCTGTGAGTTCCTCGTCCCCGGCGGCCGCCTCCCCGAGCACGATCCGGCGTCCGGCGCGGGCGACCGCGCGGCGGGCGCGGGCCAGGCGCAGGGTGTCGGAGGCCGTCAGCAGCCGGGCCTCCTCGGCGACGGCGGCGAGGAACGGCCCGCAGGACGGGTGCACGGGCGCGTCGGCGGCCAGCACCTCGGCGTTGATCCGGCGCCGCTCCCCGGCGGCCTCGCACGGGTCCGGGGCGAGGGCGCTCGCGGGCTCGGCGTAGAACCGGCGCATGTCCTGCGGGTCGAGGAGGACGAGGACCGGACCGGACGGCCCGCGGACGAGGACGGGTGCGCCGCCGTGGCGGGCGCGCAGCTCGCGCAGGGCGGCGGCGTACGTGTCGGCCGCGCGCGGGCGGGCGAACCCGGGCAGGGCCCGGGCGGCGAGCGCCCGCACGGACGCGGCCCGCCCGGCGCGGGCCCGCGGCGCGTACGGGGCGACGACCGCCCGCCCCGGACCGGACCCGGTCATGCCGGGACCACCCTGTCGGCGCCCTCGGGAGCGGCCTCCTGGACCGTACGCATCCCTGTACCTCCGCGCAGCCGGAAATCAACGGTGGGTGACAACGGGATCACCGTACGTCGATCTTGGGAGGTCCGCGCCCCGGGGGCGCTGGGGGTGTCCGCCCGCTTCGCCCGCTACGGGAGCGGGTCGAGCTCCGTGAGCCGGGCGGCCACGTCCAGCCCGGCGGCCAGATAGGCGGTGAACGTCGCGTTGTGCAGGGCCCACGGGGAGCGCCGGCGGCGGACGAGGGCGATGGCGTCGGCCGCGGCGAGGCCCCGTTCCATCAGGCACTGGGCGACGACGAGCCCGGAGCGGTTGTAGCCCGAGTGGCAGCGCACCAGGATCGTGCGGCCCGCGTCGAGGGCGCCCGAGGCGGCCCGCGCGAGCCGCCGCACGGTGTGGAGCTGGCCGGCCGTCAGGGCGGCGTCGGGCATCAGCGCCACCAGGTGCTCGGCGTCCGGGCCGGGGCCGTGGCCGGAACGGGTGAAGAGGCTGATGACCAGGTCGAACTCGTCCGCCACCACGACCGGCCGCAGTTCCCCGGCGGGATCGGTCCACACGTGCCCGCCCATCCACAGGCCCGGGGAGATCTCGTCCCACGGGCTCTGCGGTTCGGGTACGTCACGCCCCTTGCCCCGGATCTTCTCCATGGGCGTCACGATCGCACAACAGCGCCCGCCTGAGCGGCGGTTGACGCGAACACGGCCTCGCGGAAGGCGGTACGGAGGGAGGCGGGCGCGGGGCCGGGGCCGGCCGGGAGCAGCACGGCCCAGCGGCTCAGCCGGGGGGAGATCCACAGGGCCGGGCCTTCGCCGTACGACCAGACGCCGTACGGGCCGGGGTGCCAGAGCAGGCCCCGGGCGGGGGTGAGCTCGCCGGTGCGGATGCGCAGGGACTCGGCGGTCCACGCCCGGGGGACGGGGTGGTCCGCCGGGGAGAGCAGGTGGGCCAGGAACCGGCCGAGGTCGGCGAGGGGCGCGCGCAGGGTTCCGTCGAGGTCGTGGCCGGTGCGCGTCATCCCCAGGGGGCGCCAGATCAGCTCGGTGGCGCAGTCGCCGAGCGGGCCGCCGCAGAGCTGCTCGACGAGCCGCGTCAGCGCGGGCACGCCCTCGCCGGCCCCGCGGGTGAGCAGCTGGTGGGCGGTGGGCCCGTGGGCCTCGATCGGGGTGTGCAGGGACAGCTCGCCCCGGGCCACGAGACTCCCGAGCACGGGCCACACGGCCACCACGGGCGCGAGCGCCCCGACGTCGCGGACGACTTCGGCACCGGGACCGTCGCCGGAGGGGCCGTTGCCGGACGAGCCGTCGCCACACGGGCCGTCGCCACACGAGCCGTCGCCGGACGGGGCGTTACCGGACGGGTCGATACCGTACGGGTCGTTACCGGACCCGGCCAGGACCCCGTCGGGTCCGCCGAGCGCCCAGACGGCCCCCGGGTCGGCGGCGTTCACCTTCGCGTGCAGGGCCTCGTCGCTGTCAGGCGTCATGGTCAACGACGCTAACCACGCCGGACGGCCCCGCCCGCGCACGTCGCGGCGGAGTCCGGGCCCGGCCACCCGGATGCCGGTACCGGCGGTGGAACGGCGAAGGGGCGGGGCGCCAAAAGACGCCCCGCCCCGTGCCGCTGACCGGCGGTCGGCGGCCGGCTAGCTCTTGTCGGGCCGGTCCGTCACCCGCAGGGTGTTCAGCAGGGGCTTGCCGAACCCGCTGTGCGTGACGAAGCGGACGTTGAGGACCCCGTCCGTGACCGTGACCGTGTACGTACGGTTCAGGGCCTTGTACGTGCCCGCCTCCAGCGAGATGTCCAGGGACGGCAGCACCTGCGTGCCCTCGGCCATCACGTCGAAGACGCGCTTGTTCGGCTTGGTGGAGGAGAGCTCCGCGAAGCCCAGCTCCACCGTGTAGGTGCCGTTCGGGACGTTGTCGAAGCGGTACTCGTACATGCCCTCACGGGCGTTGCGGAACAGCCGCTGGTCGTCCGTGCCGGCGATGGTGCGACCGGTGGACTGCACCGAGGCGTTCCCCTGGTAGCCGTACGAGCCGGCCTTGTACTTGCGGTCCGGGGACCAGCTGTCCCCGAGCGCGTCCGTGGCCGGGTAGTCGGAGCCCGCGTCCACGGCGACCTGGTAGCGCGGGACCACGACCTTGACCGGCACCGTGAGCACCGGCGCGCGGCCGCTGGCCGAGGTTATCTTCAGGTCGGCCGTCAGGACGGTCCCGGCGGCCAGGCCCGTCGTGTCGACGGCCAGGGCGAGGGCGGCCTTGCCGCCGGTCGGCAGGCTGCCGGTGCCCGGGGTGGCCGTCAGCCAGGCCGCGTCCTCGGTCACCGTGAAGTCCGTGCCGAGGCCCGGGTTGGTGAGGTCGAGGGTGCGGGTCCGCTTCTGGTCCGCGGGGAGGACGACCTCCACCGCCTGCGTCGCGGCGGTGACCTTGCCGGTGCGCAGGGAGCGCGTCACCGAGGTGACGTCGGCCGCCTTGATGTCGACCGTGGCCGAGGCGGACTCGTACTGGGCGGCGGTCAGCGAGAGCGCCCGCGAGCCGGACGGGCTCTGGACGACGTAGGCGCCGTCCGCGGCCGTGGTGGCGGAGACCGCGGAGTCGCCCGTGCCGACGGTCACCGTGGCGCCTTCGACGCCCTTGCCGTCGTTGGCGTCGAGCACCCGGCCGGTGACCACGCCGCTCTTGGTGGTCCGGAAGCCGATGGAGAGGCCGTCCGTGATGACCGGGGTGTTGAAGGAGTACTTGAAGGCGTCGGTGCCGGTGGCGTTCTCCACGCCGACGGTGGCCGTGGAGCCGCCCTTGATGCCGGTGCCGCCGGTGCCCTTGTAGTGGTAGGTGACGGTGCCGTCCTCGCCGATGGCCGCCGAGAAGGAGAACTTGTCGGCCTGCGCCGACCAGTGCGCGACGTCGCGCCACTCGATCACGTACTGCCGGTGCGGGGCGGTGCCGGTGACGGCCGTGAAGACGCCCGAGCCGCTGCCCGCGGCGCCGACGACCAGGTCGTCCCAGAACGGGTACAGGGCCGCGTTGGGCGTGGCCGTGCTCGGGAGGTCGCCGTTGATGTCACCGGTGTTGTTGCCGCCGAAGCTGACGGTGCCGTTGGTGCCGATCCACGCCTGGCCGTACGTCTTTCCGTACAGCGGCAGCGGGAAGGGCAGGGCCACGCGCTCGGTGGTGTTGTCGCCGGTCAGCGCGAGCTGCCGGTCCCCGGCCGCGTACGGGCCGCCGCTCGCGATGGCACAGGCGTAGCCGTAGGAGTCGGTGCGCTCGGGCAGGCTGACCGCGACCGTGGCGTCCCCGGCGACGGTGACCTTCGCCGTGCCGCCGGTGAGGCAGCGGGAGGAGTGGGTCGCGTTCACGTCGTACGAGCCGTGCGGCAGCGTGACCTCGAAGCGGCCCTGCGCGTCGGCGGTCGCGGTCACCGGGGTGTCCGCGATGGTGACGACGGCGCCCGCGGCGGGTCCGGCGGCCGAGGACACCGTGCCGGTCAGCTTGCCGGAGGCGGCCTGGGTGAGGGTGAAGTCGCCGGTGGCGGTGGCGTTCTCGGTCACCGTCGCCGTCGAGGTCTGCTGCCCGTAGCCGAACTTCGAGGCGGTCAGCGTGTACTCGCCGACGGACAGGGAGCCGAAGCGGTACGAGCCGTCGGCGGCCGTGGTCACCGTACGGTCGATGGGGCCGTCGGCGGTGATCTTCACGCCCGCGACCGGCTCGCCGCCGGCGCGCACGGTGCCGCCGAGGGCGCCGATCGCCCCGCGCGGGGCGGCGCCCACTGCGGCCAGCGCGTCGAGGCGGCCCTCGCCGAAGACGTTGTTGTCGGCGGCGTTGCCGCCGCACTGGCTGCTGTCGGTGTCCAGCGCGGTGCCGTCCAGCAGCGACTCGGTCTGCGCGACGTCGCCTTCGAGGGCGGGCGCGGCGGACCAGAGCAGGGCCACGGTGGCCGCGGTGTGCGGGGAGGCCATCGAGGTGCCGGAGAAGGCCTCGTACCCGCCGCCGGGGACGGAGGAGCGGACGTTCACGCCGGGCGCCGAGATGTTCGGCTTGACGATGCCGCCGGGGCCCGCGCCGCGCGAGGAGAACGGGGCGATGGCGTTGTTGATGTCGAAGGCGCCGGAGCTGTAGGAGCTCGCGTAGTCGCCGGGCGAACCGCTGGTGGCGCAGCTCGGGCCGGAGTTCCCGTTGGAGAAGGCCGGGAAGATGCCGGCGGCGCGCCAGGTGTCGACGATCTGCTGGTACCAGTCGTCGTGCGCCGCGCTGCCCCAGGAGTTGTTCACGACGTGGGGGGCGAGGTCGGGGCGCGGGTTCTGCCCGTTCAGGTCGGTCGGGGCGACGATCCACTGCCCGGAGGCGAGGAGGGAGGCCTCGGAGCAGGAGCCGGTCTCGCAGCCCTTGGCGGCGATCCACTTGGCGCCGGGTGCGACACCGATCTTGTTGGCGCCGCCGTCGTCGCCGACCATCGTGCCCATGGTGTGGGTGCCGTGGTCGTTGTTGTCACAGGGCGCTGCCGAGGCGCAGACGCCGCCCGGGTCGAACCAGTTGTAGTTGTGGTCGTAGGAGCCGTCGGCGCCCTTGCCCCGGTACTGGTTGTTCACCGCCGGGTGGGTGTAGTCCACGCCGCTGTCGATGTTGGCGACGACGATGCCCTCGCCGCGCACACCGAGCTGGTCCCACACCTGGGGGGCCTTGATGCGGTCGATGTTCCATTCGACGGCGTCGGCGGCGGCCTTCTCCCGCTTGCCCTCGGCGGGCTTGGGGAGGGTGACCTTGTCGTCGGCGTCGATCCGGGAGACCTCGGGACGCTGGGCCAGCGTGCCGGCGAGCTTCTCGCTGCCGACGACGCGGACCGCGTTGACGATCCAGTACGAGGTGTACTCGGCCTTCGCGCCGTCCAGGGCCTTGACGACCTCGGCCTGGCTGCGCGCGGCGTGGTCCTTCTTGGCGCGCAGAACCGTTTCCGCCTTCGCCGCGCGGGTCTTCTGCCTGCCCGCGGCGGAGAGGTCGGCGGCGCTGTCGAGATAGACCCAGAAGACGGCCTTCGCGGAGTCGTCGAGCTGGGCGCGCAGCTTGGGCTCGATCTTGCGCTCGGCCGCGCTGGGGGTGGGGCCGCCGGCGCGATGGTCCGCCGCCGGCGCGGCCGCGGCGACGCCCGCGCCGAGGGGTAAGAGCAGGACGGAACTGAGGGCGGCGATGGCCGCTCGTAAGGATCGTCGTCTGGTGCTTTGTGCCACGTGTGGTCTCCTCGTACGCCGTGTGCAGGTTGTGCGGAACGGGCGGAACGGGCATGCGTGACGTGCGCGGGTCATGGTGTTCGAGGCGTCATGCTCATTACAAGGGGGCCAAATGAGCCGACCTGGAATCCGCCACGTCCAGGCACACCGGACCGCCCCGGGGCCCGGCCGGGGCGCCCTTCCGGGTGGCCTTTCCCGGGTGGGCGGGCGAGGCTGAAGGCATGACCACGCCGGCGCCCGACGTCCGGCCCGCCGTGCGGATCACGTCCGCCCGGGGCCGTTGGATCCTGTTCACCACGGTGCTCGGGTCGAGCATGGCGATGCTCGACTCCACCGTCGTCAACGTCGCGCTCCCCCGCATCGGCGAGGACCTCGACGCGGATCTCGCGGTGCTCCAGTGGACGGCCAACGCCTACCTGTTGACCCTCGCCGGGCTGATCCTGGTCGGCGGGGCGCTCGGCGACCGGTTCGGGCGGCGGCGGGTCTTCGTCATCGGCGTCGTGTGGTTCGCCCTGGGCTCGCTGCTGTGCGGCATCGCCCCGAACGCCGGGGTGCTGGTGGCCTCCCGCGCCCTCCAGGGCGTCGGCGGGGCGCTGCTCACGCCCGGTTCGCTGGCGCTGATCCAGGGCTCGATCCACCCCGACGACCGGGGCCGGGCGATCGGGCTGTGGTCGGGGCTCGGAGGTGTGGGCGCGGCCGTCGGGCCGTTCCTCGGCGGCTGGCTGGTGGACGGGCCCGGCTGGCGCTGGGTGTTCCTGCTGAACGTGCCCCTGGCCGCGGTGTGCGTACCGGTGGCGCTGCGGCACGTACCGGAATCGCGGGACCCGAATGCACACGGGCGCTTCGACGTGGCAGGGGCACTGCTGGGGGCGACGTCCCTCGCGCTGGTCACCTACGCGCTGATCGAGGCCCGCTCCGGATCCCCGCTGATCATCGCCTCGGCCGTCGTCGGCGTCCTGCTGGCCGGCGTGTTCGTGTACGTGGAGCACAGGCGGGCCGATCCGATGGTGCCGCCGGACATCTTCTCGTCCCGGCAGTTCACCGCCGTCAACCTGGTCACCCTGTGCGTGTACGCGGCCTTCGGCGGGTTCTTCTTCCTGAGCGTGCTCCAGCTCCAGGTGGTCGCCGGGTACTCGGCGCTGGCCGCCGGCGCCGCCCTGCTGCCGACGACCGCTCTGATGCTGCTGCTGTCCGCCCGGTCCGGCGACATCGGGGAGCGCATCGGACCGCGCATCCCCCTCACCGTGGGGCCGCTGCTGTGCGCGGCCGGAATGCTGCTGATGTTGCGCGTGGGGCCCGACGCCTCGTACGTCCGGGACGTGCTGCCGGCCCTGCTGGTGATGGGCATGGGCATGGTGACCCTGGTGGCGCCGCTGACGGCCGCCGTACTGGCCTCGGTGGACCCCGGCCGGGCGGGGCTGGCCAGCGGGATCAACAACGCCGCCGCGCGCGCCGCCGGGCTGCTCGCGGTCGCGGCGCTGCCGCTGCTGTCCGGGATGGGGCCGGAGTCGTACCGCATGCCGGCGGAGTTCGACGCGGCCTTCGGGCGGGCCATGCTGTGGTGCGCGGGCGTGCTGGTGCTCGGCTCCGTCGTGGCGTGGGCGACCGTACGCAAACCCGTGGTCGCGGGCTGCCACCCGCTGTGCCACACCCACTGCGGCGTGACCGCCCCGCCGCTCGAACCCCCCGCCGCCCGGGCGTGACGGCCGGGACGGCGCGGAAGGGTCCGGGCGCATGTGCTGGAGCGACGGCCGATCTGGCGGCGGGCACGGTCGTCACCGCCGTCGGGATCGGGTGCGTTCTGCGGGTCCGGCGGATCCGGGACCTGCCCGTCGCGGCGCTGCCGGTGCTGCTGGGCGCGCACCAGCTGCTGGAGGCCGCCGTCTGGGACACGGGCGGCGGCTGCGGCCCGGCCACCACGGCCTGGGCGGTGATCGCGCTCCCGGTGCTGCCGGTGTGGGTGCCGCTCGGGGTGCTGCTCGCGGCCGCGCCGGAGGCCCGCCGCGTGCTGTGGGGGCCGGCGGCCGCGGGTCTCGCGGCCGCCGCCGGTCTCGCGTACTGCCTGGCCACCCGTCCGGTGACGGCCGGGATCCGGGGCCACACGCTCGGGTACGGCGTGAGCGTGCCGTACGTTCCGCTGGTGCTGGCGGGCTACCTGTTCGCCACCCTGGGCGCGCTGCTGCTCGCCGGGGACCGGCGCCTGCGGCTGCTGGGGGCGGTGCTGGCCGCCGGGGCGCTGGTCTGCGCGGCGCTGTGGCGGCTGGAGTTCGCCTCCACCTGGTGCGCGTTCGCGGCGGTGGCGTCGGTGCTGGTGCTGGGCTGGGTCCGGCGCGGTCCGCAGCGCCCTGGGCTCCGGGGCTACTGGTTCTCGGCGCCCAGGACGAACAGCAGGTAGACGAAGAAGGCGAAGAGATGGCCGACGAACAGGTACGCGATCAGCCGGATGACCAGCCCGCGAGGGAACTTGGACTCGATGCGCTTGCGCACGCTGGGCGCCTGCGCCTGCGCCTGCGCGGGCGCGGTCTCGGCGGATTCGACGGTCTCGACGGCCTCGACGGTCTCGGCGGTCTCGGCGGTCTCGGCGGACTCCACGGGCATGTTCTCTCCTAGAGGTGGTGGTGCTGTGAAGTGGTCGCGCCGCCGAGGCACAGCCCGGCGAGGCTGCTCTGCAGCAGAGTGTGGACGAACAGCAGGTCGGCTCCCCCGGCAGTGGCCGCGCCGATCCGGTGCGGGGTGAGCGAGTCGAAGTGCGCGCTGTCCCCGGGCTCCAGCAGGTGCTCGGCATCCCCCAGGTGCAGCCGCAGCCGCCCCTTGAGGACGTACAGCCACTCCTCGCCGGGATGGACCCGCACCAGCTCGCCCTGGCTGCGCCCGTGCGGAACGTGCACGCGCAGCGCTTGCATCCCGCGCCCGGACCCGCCCGCCTGCCAGTACGTCCAGCCGTCGGCCTCGCGGGCCCCCGGCCCCCCGGCGCGTACGATGGGATCGGCCACGGCCGGGGTCTCGCCGAGCAGTTCCGAGACCGTCGTGCCGTAGGTGCGGGCGAGTCCGAGCAGCAGCGGCAGCGAGGGCTGGCGCCGGCCGGTCTCCAGCCGGGACAGGTGGGCGGGCGAGAGCCTGGCCCGCGCGGCGGCGGCCTCCAGCGTGAGACCGGCCCGGCGCCGCAGGTCCCGCAACCGCGGGGCCACGGTGGGCAGCTCCCCCACCGGTTCGTCGGTACCGGCCGCGCCTTCGGGGCCGGTGTCAGATCCGGGTGTCATACCCCGATTGAGCCAGAATCTTGCCTGTCTGGCAATCTCCCTTGCCTCTGAGGCAAAACCGGTCGGTGGACGCTCCGCCCTCACCTGTTCGAGGGCGGGTCGCCGGGCGAATGCGTCACCGCGGTTGCACGGGGTCCGCCCCGGTAGAGGCTGGGAGGCACCGCACCGGCTGACCCACGGCGAGGGACGATGATCGTGTCGATGATGTCCATGCCGGAGGGCACCATCACGCGTGTCGACGTGTCGGAGGCACGTCAGCGGCTGGCCGTGTCCCGCTTCCTGCTCGTGAACGTGGAGCTGCCCGAGCAGACCGCACCCGGCGAACCGCCGCTCGCCCACCTGCTCGGCCTGGAGGCCGAGGACCTGGCCTGGCTCGGCCGGGAGGGGGAGGACACCCGGGCCGAGATCCTCGGGGACTGCGCCGCGTTCGTCGTGCCCGCGGTCGAGGCGGGCCGGGTCGTCCACGTCCACGCCCTGGTGACCGAGCGGTACCTCGTCACGGTGCACCGGGGACCGGCCTCGCTGATCGGGGACGTCACCACCCGGTTCTCGCACGAGAGCCCTTCGGACTCCGTGGCCATGCTGTTCCTGCTGCTGGACGAGGCCCTGGAGACCTATCGCCGGGCCGCCGTCCGGGCGCTCCTGGAAGTGGAGGACCTGGAGGACGCCATGTTCCGCCGACGGCAACCCGAGCAGCTCTACCGCCTGGCGCGGCTGCGACGGACCGCGGCCCTCCTGCACCACACCCTCCTCCCCTACCACCGGGTCGCGGAGGAGACCGTCACGCGCCGGGTGATGAACCGCGGCTTCCAGGAGGCGCGCCGGCGGCGCGTGCGCGAGTACCAGCGCACCGCGGGCCTGGTGCTCGCGGACATCGAGTCCCTCCAGGAGGCCGCCCGGCGGGCCTTCGCCAGCTACTCCTCCCTGGTCTCCGGCGACCAGAACGGCGTGATCAACCGCCTGGTGGTCGTGTCGACGATCTTTCTGCCGCTGACCTTCCTGACGGGGTTCTTCGGGATGAACTTCGCCTACCTGACGGACGAGCTGGAGAGCGGGGTCGTCTTCTGGCTGCTCGCCGTGGGTCTGCAGGTGGTCTTCGTGGTCATCGCGCTCTACGTGCTGCACCGCACCCGCCTCTGGCGCAGGCTGCGCGAGGACGAGGGCGATCCCGACGACCAGTAGGGCGGGATCGAGCCACAGCGCCAGGTCCTGTCGTCAAGGTGGCGCCTGGCCCCGGCCGGTCCCGCCCGCCAGGACGGTGTCCACCGTGTCGGCCTCGGCCGCCGACTTGTCCGGGCGGTGGCGCAGGACGCGGGCGAAGCGGAGGGCGACCCCGGCCGGGTAGCGCGGGGAGCGCTGGAGGCCGTCGTAGGCGATCTCCACGACCAGTTCGGGGCGGACCCGGACCGTGAAGCCGTCGTCCTCGACGGCCAGCTCGCGCAGGCGCTCCGTCTGCCAGCGCAGCATCTCGTCGGTGAGCCCCTTGAAGGTCTTGCCCAGCATCGCGAAGGTGCCGTCGGCGGCCCGGGCGCCCAGGTGCAGGTTCGACAGGAGGCCGGTGCGGCGGCCGTGGCCCCATTCGACGGCCAGCACCACCAGGTCCAGCGTGTGCACCGGTTTCACCTTCAGCCAGTGTTTGCCGCGCCTCCCGGCCGCGTAGGCGGAGTCGAGGCCCTTGGCCATCACGCCCTCGTGGCCCCGGCCCAGGGCGTCGGCCCAGAACCGCTCGGCCTCGGCCGTCTGCGCGGGCGGGTCCTCCACCACCAGCCGGCGGACCCGGGACCCCTCGGGGACGAGGGCGGCGAGGACCGCGTACCGCTCGCGGACCGGGAGGTCGAGCAGGACCCGGCCGTCGGAGGCGAGCACGTCGAAGAAGTACGGGGCGACCGGGAGCGTCCGCCGGGCGGCCGCCACGTCCACCCGGGAGCCGACCCGGCTCGCGATCTCCTGGAAGGGCACCGGCCGGCCGTCCGCACCCTGGCCGATCACCTCGCCGTCGAGGATGAACCGGTCGCCGGGCAGCGTCCGCGCCAGGTCGGCCACCTCCGGCAGCCGGTCGGTGATCTCGTCCAGGGAGCGCGTGTACACCCGTACGTCCTCGCCCTCGCGGTGCACCTGCACCCGGATGCCGTCCAGCTTCTCCTCCAGCGCACACGGCCCGAGCGCGGCCAGCGCCTCGGCGACCGACTTGGCCGTCCCCGCCAGCATCGGCTGTACGGGCCGCCCCACCCGCAGCGTGACCTCCCGCAGCGCCGCCGCCCCCTCGGCGAGCACGGCCGCCGCCACCCGGGGCAACGAGCCGTCCAGCATCACGGCCCGCCGCAGCTCCGCGGCCGGCACCCCGGCGGCGGCCGCCACGCCCTCCAGCGCCACCGCGTCCAGCGCGCCCTGGCGCACCTCGCCGGAGAGCAGGCTGCGCAGGAACCGCTGCTCGGGTGCGGTGGCCGCGCCCAGCAGGGCGTCCAGGATCCGGCGCCGCTCGGCCTGCGCGCCCGGGCCGGCGACGGTGGCCAGCTCGGTGACGGCCGCGTCGACGGCGCCGACGCCCAGCGTCGGTTCGGCGGCGGGTTCGACCTCCCGGGCGAGGGCGCGCCAGCCGATGCCCGGTCGGCCCTGCGGGAGCCGCCCGGCAAGGTATGCGATCACCAGCCCGGCCTCGTCGGCGGGCGCGGCCGCGAACAGCTGCGCGAGCAGCGCGGTCTTGCGGGACCGGGCGGAGGTCCCGGCGACCTCCGCCGACACGCGCGCGACCTCGGCGAGCAGCATGCGGCCATCCTCCCGCCAGGCGGCGGCCCCCGCAGGTCGGCGGCCCCCGCAGGTCGGCGGCCCCCGCAGGTCGGCGGCCCCCGCAGGTCGGCGGCCTCCGCACGTCGGCGACCCGGACAGCCGTACGCCGTATACCGCGGGCGCAGTACGCGGCGCGGGCGGTGTACTCCCTGAGAAGGTCGCGGACTTCCGCCTGCGGAGGCTCGGGCGGCGCGGGCCCGGCGATTAGGGTTCCCGTATGAAGCTCCGACTGCCCCGGCGCCGCCGCGGCCGCCTGCTCGCCGGTGCGGCCGCCCTCGCCGTCGTCGCGGGGGCCGGCACGCTGACGGCCACCGCCGCGGCCGACGACGCGCCGGCCGTGCACCGCCAGGACCGTGTGCTCGACATGCCCGGCGCCGCGATCGACACCTCGTACTTCACCGCCGCCGGCGCGGACGGCAAGGACGGGGCGAAACGTCCCGCCGTCCTCCTCGGACACGGTTTCGGCGGGAGCAAGGAGGACGTCCGCCCGCAGGCCGAGCAGCTGGCCCGCGACGGGTACGCCGTCCTGACCTGGTCCGCCCGCGGCTTCGGCCGCTCCGGCGGCCGGATCGGGCTGAACGATCCGGAGCGGGAGGTCAAGGACGTCTCCCGGCTCATCGACTGGCTCGCCCGGCAGCCCGGGATCCGGCTCGACGCGGACGGCGATCCGCTCGTCGGCGTGTCCGGCGCGTCGTACGGCGGCGCGGTGTCGCTGCTCGCCGCCGGGTACGACCGGCGGGTGGACGCGATCGCCCCCCAGATCACGTACTGGAACCTCGCCGACTCGCTCTTCCCGGACGGCGTCTTCAAGAAGCTCTGGACCGGCATCTTCTTCACGACCGGCGCGGCGGGCGGCCTCCAGCAGTCCGCCGCCGCCCCGGACACGAGCGCCCCGGACACGAGCCCTCCGGACGCGACAGCTCCGGACAGGGCCGCCCCGGACTCCGCCGTTCCGGACGGCCCGGCCGGTACCGGCGCCCCCCGGCGCTCCGACGGCCCCGCGGCCACCGGCTGCGGGCGCTTCGAGCCCGACCTGTGCGCCATGTACGAGCGGGTCGCGGTGGCCGGCAAGCCCGACGCCGAGGCCCGGCAGCTGCTGGAGAAGCGCAGCCCGTCGGCGGTCGGCGACCGGATCAAGGTGCCCACCCTGATCGTGCAGGGCCAGGACGACTCCCTCTTCCCGCTCGGCCAGGCCGATGCCATGGCCCGCGCGATCGCGGCGAACGGCGCGCCCGTCGCCGTGGACTGGGCGGCCGGCGGACACGACGGCGGCATGCGCGAGGCCGGCCGGACCGAGGCCCGCGTGACGGCCTGGTTCGACCGCTACCTCAAGGGGGACGAGAGCGCCGACACCGGCCCGGCGTTCCGGGTCTCCCGCTCCGGAGGCATCGACTCCACCGACGGCGAGGTGCGGCTGCGCGGCGCGACGGGCGACCGGTACCCGGGGCTCGCCTCCGGCCCGCACCCGATCGCGCTGACCGGCCGGGAACAGACCTTCGCCAATCCGGCCGGCGGCACCCCGCCCTCGCTGTCCGCGCTCCCCGGCATCGGCGGGCAGCTCGCCGCCTTCGGCGCCGGGCTCTCGCTGGACTTCCCGGGGCAGAACGCCCGGTTCGAGTCGGAGCCGCTCCCCGCGGACCTGCGGATCACCGGGACGCCGACCGTCACCCTCAAGGTGAGGTCGACGGCCGAGGACGGTTCGGCCGTCCTCTTCGGCAAGGTGTACGACGTCGGCCCCGACGGACGCCGGCAGGTGCTGCCGAGTCAGCTGGTCGCCCCGGTCCGGGTGGACAACGCCCGCGACGGCGCGCGCGTCGAACTGCGGCTCCCGGCCGTCGACCACGCCGTCGAGGCCGGGCACCGGCTGCGCCTCGTCGTCGCCGCCACGGACCTCGGCTACGCCTCCCCGGCCGCGCCCGCCGCGTACACCGTCTCGGTGGAGGGCCCCCTCGCGGTGCCCGTCGCCGACGGGGTACGGACGGCCGCCGCCGCACTGCCCGCCTGGACCTGGGGGCTGCCGCTGGGCGCGGCGGCGCTCGCCGCGGCGCTGCTGGGGATCCGGCGGCCCGGGCGGGGCCGCGCGGGAGCGCGCAGCGGCGTACCCGCGCCGGACCCGGCGCTGGCCGACGTACCGCTGGAGATCACCGGGCTGACGAAGAAGTACGCGAAGGCCCAGGACCGGTACGCGGTACGGGACCTGTCGTTCCGGGTGGAGAAGGGGCAGGTGCTGGGCCTGCTCGGGCCGAACGGCGCGGGCAAGACCACCACGCTGCGGATGCTGATGGGGCTCATCTCCCCGGACGCCGGCGAGATCCGGGTGTTCGGGCACGCGGTGCGGGCCGGCGCGCCGGTGCTGTCGCGGGTCGGGGCGTTCGTCGAGGGCGCCGGGTTCCTGCCGCACCTGACGGGCCGCGCCAACCTGGAGCTGTACTGGCAGGCCACCGGGCGCCCGGCCGAGGACGCCCACATGGCGGAGGCCCTGGAGATCGCCGGACTCGGCGACGCGCTGGAGCGCGCGGTGCGCACGTACTCGCAGGGCATGCGGCAGCGGCTCGCGATCGCGCAGGCCATGCTCGGGATGCCGGACCTGCTGATCCTCGACGAGCCGACCAACGGGCTGGACCCGCCGCAGATCCGGGAGATGCGGGACGTGATGATCCGGTACGCGGCGGGCGGGCGGACGGTCATCGTCTCCAGCCACCTGCTGTCGGAGGTCGAGCAGTCCTGCACCCACCTGGTCGTCATGGACCGGGGGCGGCTGGTGCAGGCGGGCGAGGTCGCGGAGATCACGGGCGGCGGGGACACCCTGCTGGTGGCGCTGGCCCGGCCGGTGGACGCAACGACGATGGAGAAGGTGGCGGCGCTGGAGGGCGTGGGCTCCGTGGCGGCGGCCGATGACGGGCTGCTGGTACGGCTGGAGGGCGCGACGGCCGACGGCCTGATCGCCGAACTCGTACGGCTGGAGGTGCCGGTGTCCGCGGTGGGGCCGCACCGCCGGCTGGAGGACGCGTTCCTCACCCTGATCGGAGGTTCGGCATGAGCGCCGGGACAGATGTGAGCGACGTCAACGACGTGACGGACGTGAATGCCGTGACGGAGGTCGCCGCCGGCTACCGGGCGAGCCGGACGTTGCCGCTGCGCGTGGAGGCCCTGCGGCAATGGCGTCGGCGGCGGACGCTGGTGATGGGCGGGGTGCTGGCCGCCCTGCCGTTCATCCTGATGATCGCGTTCGCGGTGGGCGGCGGACCCGGCGGCGGTCCGAACGGCTCGGACGGCCGGATCACCCTCATCGACACGGCGACGGCCTCGGGCGCGAACTTCGCGGCGACGTGCCTGTTCGTGTCGGCCGGGTTCCTGCTGGTGGTGCCGGTGGCGCTGTTCTGCGGGGACACGGTGGCGTCGGAGGCGAGCTGGTCCTCGCTGCGCTACCTGCTGGCCTCGCCGGTGCCGAGGGCGCGGCTGCTGTGGAGCAAGCTGGTGGTGGCGCTGGGCTTCAGCCTGGCGGCGATGGTGCTGCTGCCGGTGGTGGCGCTGGCGGCGGGTACGGCCGCCTACGGGTGGGGACCGCTGAAGCTGCCGGCCGGGGGTTCGCTCGCGGCCTCGGACACCGTGCCGCGCCTCGCCCTGGTCGTCGCGTTCATCTTCGTGTCGCAGCTGGTCACGGCCGGGCTGGCGTTCTGGCTGTCGACCCGCACGGACGCGCCGCTCGGCGCGGTGGGCGGGGCGGTCGGGCTGACGATCGTCGGGAACGTGCTGGACGCGGTGACCGCGCTGGGCTCGTGGCGGGAGTTCCTGCCCGCGCACTGGCAGTTCGCCTGGGCGGACGCGCTCCAGCCGCAGCTGGAGTGGGGCGGGATGGTCAAGGGCGCGGCGGTGTCCGTGTCGTACGCGCTGGTGCTGTTCGCCCTGGCGTTCCGGGGGTTCGCCCGCAAGGACATCGTGTCCTGAGCCGGGCGCGCCGCCCGCGGCGCGGGGGTGCGGGTCGTGGGCAGGCGATCGGGCCGGTGGTCACCGGTTCCGTCGAGTACGGGCTGACGGTGAAGAACCCCGGGCCCGATCCGGTCGACACCATGCTCCGCCGGCAGAGCAAGGTGACGGCGGACGACCTGCGGGCCAACGCCGACCTGGGGCCCCTCGTGAAGAAGGGCGCCCTGGCCGTCGTCGGCGCGTACTACTCGCTGGACACGGGCGAGGTGACGGTCCTGACCGGCGCGCCCGCGTGAGCCGGAGCCCTCACGGCAGGACGCGGACCGGTTCGCCGTCGAGGAACGCCTTGATGTCCTCGACGGCCTCGCCGTAGTACGTCGCGTAGTTGTCCCGTGTCACATATCCGAGGTGGGGTGTGGCGAGCAGCCTCGGGGCGGTGCGCATCGGGTGATCGGCGGGCAGCGGCTCGATGTCGAAGACGTCGACGCCGGCCCCCGCGATGCGCCCCGCGCGCAGGGCGTCGAGCAGGGCCTCCTGGTCGACGATGGCCGCGCGCGAGGTGTTGACCAGGTACGCGCCGGGGCGCATCAGCTCCAGTTCCGCGGCCCCGACCAGGCCCCGGGTGCGCTCGCCGAGGGCGAGGTGCACGGAGACGAAGTCGCTGCCGGCGAGGAGTTCCTCCTTGGACGCGGCGCGGGTCACGCCCACCTCGGCGCACCGTTCGTCCGTCAGGTTCCGGCTCCAGGCGACCACGTCCATGCCGAAGGCGAGGCCGATGCGGGCGACCCGGCCGCCGATCTTGCCGAGACCCAGGAGGCCGAGCCGGCTGCCGTGCAGGTCGGCGCCGACGGTGCTCTGCCAGGGGCCTCGGGCGCGCAGGGCGGTGCTCTCGGGGACGATGCCCCGGGCGAGGCCCAGCAGCAGCGCCCAGGTGAGCTCGACGGGCGGGGTGGCGGAGCTGCCGGTGCCGCACACGGTCACGCCGTTGCGCCGGGCGGCGGCGTAGTCGATGACCGAGTTGCGCATGCCGCTGGCGACGAGCAGCCGGAGCCGGGGCAGCCGGTCGAGCAGGCCGGCCGGGAACGGCACGCGCTCGCGCAGGGTGACGACGATGTCGAAGCCGGCGAGCCGGGCGGCGAGTTCGTCCTCCCCGGTGAGGTGGTCGGAGAAGCTCACCACCTCCACCCGGTCCGCGACCGGCGACCAGTCCGCCAGGGTGGTGGCCGCCTGCTGGAAGTCGTCCAGGACGGCGCAGCGCGGTGGCCGCGTCACGCGGGCCTCGCGATCGCCTCGATGCCCTCGATCTCGGCCAGCAGTTCGGGCTCCAGCGGGCGGTCGGCGACGGCCGCATTGGCGCGCACCTGCTCGGCGGACGTGGCGCCCGCGATGACGGAGGCGCAGCCGGGCTGGGCGCGGAGCCAGCCGATGGCCAGCTCCAGCACGCTGCGGTCGTACTTGTCGGCGAGCGCGGCCAGCGCCTCGACGCCGTCGAGGCGCCGCTCGGTGAGGTACGCGTCGCGCCCTTCGAGCCGGGACCCGGCGGGTACGGGCGTACCGCGGCGGATCTTGCCGGTGAGCAGGCCGTTGGCCAGCGGGAAGTACGGGAGCACGCCGACGCCGTAGTGCTCGGCGGCCGGGACCAGGTCGCGCTCGGCGGAGCGCTGGAGCAGCGACCACTCGTTCTGCGCCGAGACGAAGGGGGTTGCGCCGATCTCACGGGCGACGTGCGCGGCCTCGGCGAGCTGCCAGCCGCTGAGGTTGGAGTGGCCGATGTAGCGGACCTTGCCCTCGGCGACGAGCTCGGTGAGCGCGGCCAGGGTCTCGGCGATGGGGACGGTGGGGTCGGGGCTGTGCAGCTGGTAGAGGTCGATGTGGTCGGTCACCAGGCGGCGCAGCGACTCCTCGACGGCGCGGCGGATGTACGCGCGGCCGCCGCGTGCTCCGGCGGCGGGTCCGTAGCCCATGTCGACGCCGTCGTAGCCGAACTTGGTGGCCAGCACGACCTGGTCACGGCGGCCCTTGAGGGCCTGCCCGAGGTGGCTCTCGGAACCGCCGCGGTCGCCGTAGATGTCGGCGGTGTCGAGGAGCGTGATCCCGGCGTCGAGCGCGGCGTCCACGACGGAGCGGGTGGCCTGGGCGTCGAGGCGGCCGCCGAAGTTGTTGCAGCCGAGGCCGACGGCGGAGACCTGGAGGCCCGAACTGCCCAGGGGGAGATAGCGCATGTGTTTCGTCCTCCGCTTTCATCGGTGTCGACCGGCGGACGGCCGGCCAAGTGATCAGCAGCTCCTGCCTGCTTACCCTACGTCCATGAACATCTTTGGCGGCAGCGGCGGCCGTTGCCTGGAGATGACCAACGGCGGCACGGCGGTCTTCGTCGACGTGCTGACGCTCGCCGTCGCCACCCTGGCCGAGGAGCCCTGGCACTACCGCTTCGCCGCGCTGCTCACGCTCCAGGACCAGAGCGTGATGGGCCGCGGCGTGGTCGGCTTCGCCCTCGCGGACCTCGACTGGGGCGACACCCCCGCCGCCCGTGCCGCGTCGAAGACGTTCCTCCTCCGCGTCGTGGACCTGGCCCTCACCCGCCACCGCTGGAACGAGCTCACCTACGACCCGCCGCGCGCCGAGGGCTACCTGCGCACGTACCGGGCCATGGTCGAACTCTTCGACCCGCCGCCCGCCGCCGGCACTCCGGGCACCCTGCCCGAACCCGCCACGGCCTCCTGCGTACGCCACCGCGTGCTGGACGCCCTGCCGCTCTGGGAGGGGTGCGTCTTCTGCACGGCCGGGGTGTAGCCGAACGGCGTCCGCAGCGGCCGGAGTCACGGCACCCAGCAGTGCGAGTCACCCGTGACGGATCACCACGGCCCGCGAAATCCGGAGGCCGGCCTGGCGCTTGCCATGGGCGGGCTGATCGCGGGTGCGGGCCCGGCGTCTGCGGGCAACAATGGCCAGCAGGTCGCCATATCCAGCCACTTCTCAGACGAGGATTGGACCTGGTGTGACCTCTACAACGAGCTCTGACACTTCCTGAACCGATGGCCTGCCACGTGAACCCGCGGCAGGCCATCGGCTTGTTCCTGGGTGGCGGCTCATGGGCCGGCAGTACCCACACGACCAGGCCGCCGGCCGCGCGCAGTGCCCCGGTCGCGCGGCGGTCAGCTCTGGTAGTCGTACTTCATGCCGATGCCCAGGGTGCTCTGGCCCGGGAGGAGGCCGGCGGCGACGATGTCGAGCACCGGCGGGAGGAGCAGTTCGGCGAGCCGGGCGAGCTCCTGCGGGGTCAGGGCGGACCACGGGGCGGCGGCCAGTTCGTCGGTGAGCTTCTCGGCGGAGGTGCGCAGGGCGAGGCCCGCCTCGGTGGCGATGCCGTCCTCGGCCAGCAGGCCGCGGGAGGCCAGGCGGATGCGGGCGGCGCTCCAGTCCGCCGGGGCCCACTGGCGGCTCTCGAAGACCTCCGCCGGGGCGGCTCCGACGGCGCAGTGCAGGACGAGGGACTCGACCGGGTCGAGGTGGTGGGCCTGGAGGGCGGCGAGGTGGCCGTCGCCCCGGTGCTCGCGCAAGGTCGTGGCCGCCTGCCACAGCACGGCGTGCGGGGTCTCGGGCCACGGCTGGGCCGAGTTGGCGGCGGCCAGCGGACGCCCGGCGGTGACCGCGGCCTCGGCGGCGCGGCGGGCCAGGCCCGCGGCCTCGGCGAGGTCCGGCGAGGCGACGCGCTCGCCGAGCAGGACGCGCAGGGCCCGGTCGGTGGCGGCCGCCCGGGCCGCGAGTACACGGGCCGGCGGGGCCGTGTCCCAGGCATCGGCGACATACCGCTCCACCATGAGCGGGTTGAAGCTGTAGAACAGGGCGGTGACCAGCTCCGGTCCGGCCGCGCCGAGCGGGGCGGCACGGAAGGCGAAGTACAGCGGCCAGCGCTCGTCCGTGGCGTATCCGAGGGAGCCGGCCTCCTCGTACGACTCGGGGGCGTAGTAGACGATGGCGTGGACGGGTTCGAGCAGCTGCCACAGCTGCCGGACGGTGCCCGGCGCGGGGGTGTCGCCGCCGTGCGCGGTGTTCAATGTCATCTCGCGGGCCCCCAGGGGAAGTTGACGGTGTGCCGGACGGGGCCAGCGTAGGTCACGGGTCGCCGCCGCGTCCGGTGCGGCGCCCGTCGCGCGGGCCTGCGGCGGAACCCGGTCCAAGAGGGGCGCGAAGGGTCACATAACGTGCCCCCATGGATCAAGAGCACATACCCGGGGACGCCGACGGCGCGGGCAGGCGGCGGTTTCTCGCGATCGCGACGGGCGCGGCCACGGCAGCTGGGCTCGGGGCGGTCGGCGGATGCGCGGACGGGGACGCAGAGGGGCCGCTCAAGGGGCCCGGCAAGGGGCCGGCGCCGAGCGGCTCGGCGCCCGGGGCGGCCGCCGGCAAGGCGGGACCCCGGGGGCTCGACGTCAAGGCCGAGAACGCCCGGCCGGGGAAAGCCGACTGGACCGTGACCAAGGCGGGCCCGGCCCGCGCCATCGAGGGCTTCGCGGACAAGGTCAGCGTCCTGCCCGGAGAGTCGTTCGGCCTGCACGTGTC